>JALSSM010000436.1 GCA_026984275.1 Gammaproteobacteria bacterium | reverse complement strand
AATATTATCCTCAGTTGAGTGCTGAATTGATCGCCTATTTACAAGGCAGCTTATCAGATGATCATCCATTTAAAGAGACTCGTGTCGAACCAGTAGATGCGGGTAGTCCGGAGTTCTGGATGCTGGGATCATCAGGTGGAAGTTCAGAATTGGCTGGGCAATTGGGTACGGGGTTTGCTCTTGCTTTATTTATTGGTACACATGAACGGTCACCTGCCATTATCAATGCATACAGAAAGGCATTTCAACCCAAAGCAGGGTTCGAAAATCCACAGGCCATAATTGCCGTTGCGGCAATTACTGGCGATAGCAGAGAAGAGGCGGAATATATTGCCAGTAGTCATGTTTATTGGAAAGTGCAGGCATTTGACATGGTATGCGTGACAGATTATACACACCCGATCAGGCGCTGGATTTAAAGAAGAAACTCTCACTTTCTGATCAAGCTTATTTTGATGAAACGATGGACACCTATATACTTGGTAGCGCTGATGAATGTGTTACAGAAATGCATGAGCTTGCAGGTATTTATGGTGTAGATGAGTTGATGATCGTCAACGTGACCTATAGTTTCGATGCCCGTAAACGTACTTACAAAGGGCTGGCAGAAGCTTTTAACCCATCATAGAAAATGATTATGTTTCCGTTCAGCATTTCTCTGATATAACAGGAGTTTATACAGTCTATTCCCGAGTGGATTGTTGAACAAGCTTATTATCGACAGAACGCCAAGCTTCGAGCTAGTTCTCTGGCAAGATTGATGAGTAGAATTTCAAACTCCAACGGTGACTCTTCATGAAAGGTGTGGAATAGATTGGCATTAATTTCCAGCACAATACTTTTCTTAGTTGCTATCGCCTCGCCAACTCGAGCATGCTATCCAATCATACTCATAAAACCGATTTGTTGTCCTTGTAGATAATCCCTGATGAAGGCATATTCATCTTGGTGCTTTTTGTAGTGAGCAAATGCTCCTTCGAGAATAACAAAAAACTACTGCCGGGTTCACCAGCAGAAAAGAGCCGGTCGTTTTTAGTTGAAATCCTTTTCCATTTCTGACCAACCATTGAACACTTCGGTTTGATAAAGCACCAAATGTTGATGTCTGGCGAAGGAATTAAGATGTAAATAACTCCAGTAATTTATCATTGCTAATAGCTTGCGTTCCTAATAATCATGATTTGAATATTTATCAATGTTGATTTTCCTAAACAGAAATCGGATCCAGATAACGAACCGCAGGTGGTTCCGATAGCAATGCCCCGAGCTTTTCCAGATCACCTCGCTCAGCGCGCCAGTTCATATAGCTTTCATGATCAGAACGATTGTCCCATTTCTCCAAAATAACGATATTATTGGGTTCATCCTGATTGGAAGTCACCTTAATATTTTGGCATCCCTGATAGGCACGGGTATCGGGCAAAATAGCTTCTAGTGTGTTAATGAGTTCATCCCGGTTTTCAGGTTTAACCTGTAGATCTAAAACGACATTGACAGACATTTTATTTCTCCTCTTTGAGTATTGGCTGGTTTTTTATTAACCAGATTAAATTAATCAGATAATAAAAATAAATAGTATCTGAGCTAACGAGCTTTAAACTCTTCTGTGCTATTCGATCTCGGAAATGGTTGAACAGGCACTGTACAACCCAGAAATTCGCAAAGGGGTTCCCAGGTTTGTTCACCATCGAAAGTGAGTAATCGATCAGAGGGAGCATTTTTCAAAACATTTTCTACATGCCGCTCATAAATTGTAATTGCAAACTGCTTATCCTCAAAGCGTCCTCTAAAAACACCATCCCATATGATTCTGTGGATCCATTTTCGGAATTCTATTGTCGCTTCATCGGGTGTTCCCAATGGGCGGGTGCTGGACTCATAAATAGTGTTGATGACACTGGTATACCAGCTTTCCGGATCACGTAGATTAATAATAATTTTCGATTCGAGATAAATTTCTGACAGGGTCTGCCACTGGTTGCATGATGGCCAGTCAACAGTGGATTGATAGTCTTCGTAGAGATGATCCCAGTCGACAGGTTCATCATTTTGAGCGGCATCCCAGTATTGCGTATGATCCCTGTGATGTTTGAAAAGTTCCATCATATGGTAACAAGGACCATAACCCAATTGCTCAAGTGCTAACTTGAGGGATAATGTTCCTGTTCGACCAAACCCCGCCCCGATGACCTGTAGATTCATAACAGATTTTCTTTAATGGATAACATATTCATAAATAGCCGAGATTTCTTCTTCTGAGAGTTTATCGCCCCAGGCAGGCATCGTTCCTGTACCTTCAGTGACAGATTTCATAAAACGCGATTTATCTTCTTTTGGAAAGGTACGCAGATCAAAAGTTGTACCCGAGGTTTTCATTTCGACACCGTGACAATGGGAGCAGGTTTGCTCATATAGTTCTGCACCTTTTTTTACTGTTTCCAGCCAAACTGTTTTGTCTTCGTTAGTCTCTTCAGTTGAGGCCGTCGCTACAATGGGTGAAAGAATTGTGTTTGCATGGACAGTGCTGGTGTTTGAACTGTCACCGAGTTCGAAAACCCAAAGTGATCCTCCGGGGTTTATATTCTTTAACTCGGGATCGCCGGAGAAATTGTTATAAACACCACCAATACCACTGGCGACAGCAACATATTGTTTTCCATCCAGCTGGTAGGTGATCGGTGGCGCGATAATGCCTGAACCGGTTCTGAACTCCCAGAGTTTTTCACCCGTCAAAGCATTAAACGCATAAAGTTCGCCCGTTTGAGCACCAGAAAATACGACATTGCCTTCAGTGACTAATGTGCCACCATTCATCGGTACGTCGGTTGGGAATTGCCATTTTGCTTTGCCTGAGAGTGGATCAATCGCTCTAAGGGAACCCTTTGGCCCTTTTGGTAAAACCCATTCGAATTTCATACCAATATAAAAAATGCCGGGTTTGTATTCCTGCTGGATCGGGGTGTATTTCCAACCGACATTAAAGGTGTTTGCATAGGCCAACCCCGTGGTTGGGCTATAAGACATGGGTGCCAGACCCTTACCACCGAATGCGGCTGGCCAGATCTCTGTCGTTTCACTGGTTTCCAGCATATTTTTAACGCGCTCCGCGAGAATGGGACGTCCGGTTTTCATATCAATACCATCAGCCCAGGTGACCTTATCGACAAACTGGTTGGCTTTTAATAACTCGCCATTGGTTCTATCCAGAACATAGAAGTAACCATTTCTGTTTGCCTGCATCAATACTTTTCTGGGTTTGCCATCAATGTTGATGTCGACAAGTATTGGATCATTGACACCATCGTAGTCAAAGGGGTCATTCGGAGTGAACTGAAAATGCCAGATAAGTTCTCCAGTTCCTGGTCTGATGGCCACAATGCTATTGGTGTATAAATTATCACCGGGATGCATCTGGCTATTCCAGGGGGCGGCATTGCCGACTCCCCAGTAAACCAGATCCAGTTCCTTGTCATAAGAACCGATTAACCAGGTAGGACCACCACCACGGCGCCAATCATCTCCCTGCCAGGTATCACCACCTGGTTGATCAGGTTCGGGAATCGTATAAAAACGCCAGAGATGTTTACCTGTTTCAGGATCCCAGCCATCCAGAAAAGCTCGCACACCAAATTCACCACCCGCAATTCCAGTGATTAGAGTACCGTTTGCCAATAGTGGTGCACTGGTCATGGAAAATCCATCCTTCACATCAGCAGCAATTTGTTCCCAGACAACAGCACCATTACCCGGGCTAACAGCCTGGATATGGTTATCCAGCGTGACTCGATAAAGTTTATTTTTGTACCAGGTCATACCACGATTTGTGATCCCGCAACAAGTCACGGTGTCTGCTGGATATTCAATAGTTGTTTTCCAGATCTGCCTTCCGGTCTTTGCATCGATTGCATAGGTTGCATTATGAGTTGTCGCATACATCACACCATTTATGATCAATGGTTGAGTCTGTTGACCTCGATTGTCACCTAATGAAAGTATCCACGCTGGTTTTAATTGCTTAACATTTTGATCATTGATCTGTGTCAGGGGAGAATAACGTTGGAGGTTTTGTTGCAGGCCGTAGAAATCAACACCTGTATCTTTCACCTGCTCACCATAGGCTGATAGAGAAAGGATCAGGAACATACCTGTTGATAAGATTTTAATTTTTGTCATAAATGCTGCCTGTCTAAGGATTGATTTGAGAAACAAAAATGATATCCAAACGGTTTGCGCATTAACTTCTTTAGCCAGAGAAAATTTGTCTTCGATCGCATATTTTTTTTATCCCGTTGTTGCACAAAACACTCAATCAGAGTGACAAGAGGAAACAACAAGACGCCAATCCAGGTGGTCACATTGCCATTAAAAACACTCGGGTCAATATTCGTCAGAAAACTCTTTATCAAGTGAGAACACAGATAATCCATAATGTCTCCTGCAAATTATTTTAATTGTTTTAGACTTGTTTCTTTTCCAAGTGAGTTTTCTAACTAAGTGCAATGATTGAGATTATCATTATCAATTACCAGCATCAAGAGTTTTTAATTATGAATCTTTATGTTTTATAGCCATCCTGTTCCGAGTTCAGGTTAACTAAAAAAACCACGCCCACTCGCAAGATTCCCTGTTAGTTTTATAGCTTCCAGCATCATCGAATGATCAGCCTTTCCGGTGCCGACTAGGTCATAAGCGGTGCCATGCGCAACCGACATATGTAGATAAGGTGGTCCCATGATCAGGGCACAGTTTCCTGAAAAGCCCCAGGTCTTGATCGCGATATGACCCTGATCATGAAACATCGCCAGGACCACATCGTAATGACCATCAATACAATGCCTGAAAACCGAGTCGGGTGAGATCGGTCCGACCACATTGATTCCATCGGATTGTGCTTGCTTAATGCCCGGTATAATTTCTTGTTCTTCCTCAGTTCCGCTTGCGTGTGGATTCAGGCCAGCAACAGCTATACGTGGTTGGGCAATACCCCATTCTTTTAATGACTGATCTAGCTGTGTAATTGCATTGATAATCAGATGACTTGTGATCAAATCACAGACTGTTCGAAGTGGCAGGTGATCTGTCAGGTGCATCACACGTAATGGTCCACTGATCAGAAACAAATAACTATGGCCAGGTTCCATCTTGATCACCTTGTCGAGAACACCGGCCATTTTCATGGAAACGGAACTGATCGGTGCCATCACCGTGGCATCAACAATACCTGATCGTGCCAGTTGGTCTGTTTCATCCAGCCAATCTGCACTGATTTGTCCGCAGGAAACATTATCTTCACCCAATTTAAAGCAGTCCATATCAAACGGTGTTGAATCAATGATATCGATCACATTCGGGTCGTTATGAATATCATCAATGGATTCTACTTTTACAATCTCGGTGGATAACCCACAGTCTTTGACGGCACGTTGCATTACGGTCTGGCTACCAACTAATACCGGTGCGCAATATTCATGTATTTCTCCGCTGCTCCAGGATCGTGCAACGACTTCGGGACCAATTCCGGCAGGATCACCGATCATGGTTGCTACCTTGGGTTTATTTTCCATTGTCCACCTTGTTTTGTTAAGTTAATCAACTTACTATTTACAGGGTAAATCCTGAAGTTGCAAGATACACGTTTAACCTTTTTAAAAGAACGGGTGAGGGGACGATGCCAAATAATACCATTACTCCAGATCTAAAAAACGAGATCGACGATTCAATGGAAGATGGTGAATCGACCGAACTTTGTCAAAATGCGATCGTGCGTGATGGTAAACGTCATCAAGATAGCTTGTGAAGAAGCTCATGGTGATTCATCTGGTTACCAAAAGATTGATTCGTAGCCTGTGGAAAGGTTATCGAGAGATGATGGACTTTTAATGGAAACAACCCCCGCCTTGTTTATAAGTCATGGTGCTCCCGATACTTTAATTAGTAATCCAGAAATAAAAGATCAGTGGCGACAACAGGTGGCTGATCTGCCATTGCCAAACGCCATCGTCATTATTACAGCGCATTGGGAAACACCATCGTTCAGCATTAGCGGCAATATTCATTCGCAAACTATCCATGATTTTTCTGGTTTCGCAGATGAACTCTATGAATTTCAGTATCCATCACCTGCTGCGGAAGACCTTGCAAACGAACTACACCAGACTCTCGAACTACAGATAAATAACGATCGCGGTCTTGATCACGGTAGCTGGGTTCCACTGATCGCCATGTATCCTCAGGCAGATATTCCAGTCGTTCAACTTTCTGTTGCCCCGTCACTTGGAGCTGCAGCACATTTCGAACTAGGGCAACGATTATCGTCATTACGAGAAAGAAATATTTTGATCGTCGGCAGTGGGTCGATTGTGCATAATCTTCGGAAACTCTATTGGCATGAACCTGATCGTGGTCCTGACCCCTGGGCGAATGATTTTATGCAAACAATTCGGCAGGCTATAGAAAAGAATGACTGGGCTTTTTTACAAAAGCCGGGGGAAATTCCTGGCAGTAAATTAGCCTTGCCAAGTATCGAGCATTATCTGCCTTTGCTGGTTACAGCAGGAGCAGTCGAGGAAAATGATGTCACCGTATTCAGTGATTTCTGGTGCTATGGAAACCTTGGAATGCACAGCTTTCGGTTCACCGAAAATTAAAATGGAGTGACCACACTTGAATGACAAAAAATCATATACACCTCCAAAAGTATGGAAGTGGGAAAACGAAAGTGGCGGCAGGTTTGCCAGTATCAATCGCCCTATAGCAGGTGCTACGCATGACAAAGACTTGCCTCGTGGAAAGCACCCAATACAGCTTTACTCATTGGGAACTCCGAATGGCATCAAGGTCACGATCCTGTTGGAAGAGCTACTTGCTGATGGTAAAAGAGAGGCGGAGTACGATGCATTTTTGATCAACATACTTGAAGGTGATCAGTTTGGAAGGGGTTTTGTCGAGATCAATCCGAATTCAAAAATCCCTGCGCTTTTAGATCAAAGTACTGAACCACCAACACGCGTCTTTGAATCAGGTGCCATCTTGTTATACCTGGCGGAGAAATTTAAT
>JALSSM010000435.1 GCA_026984275.1 Gammaproteobacteria bacterium | reverse complement strand
TGGGATGATGCTGCCGATAAATAGAACTAATAATCCTTTAAGCGCCTGGTGCATGCTCTCCCTCTTTATATCTGTTAATTATTTTTAATCTGTTATCAATAACTTAAGGATTATAAGAAGGTTGGGGAAACAAGGAAATGCGACATAATGTCGCACCCCTGGCTTAGTCGCTGGACTGAAACAACAGGTTAAAGATTGTCTCAAACAGGCGACATTTTACTGTTCAGCAGAACAAACAGGCACTATAATTACCAGCAATTCAAATTGGGGAATGGGAGTTATCGTCACAACGGCGAGTCTGCAGTGTGACTTAATCAATCTATAATGCATTTTTCTATAAAGAAAGGCCTCGATCTGCCCATCTCTGGCAGTCCCGATCAGAAAATTGATAATGCAGGTCCAGTCAGCTCTGTTGCGATATTGGGCTATGACTATATTGGTATGAAACCGACGATGCTGGTAAAAGAAGGTGATCGCGTCAAACTCGGTCAAACACTTTTTATCAATAAAAAGAATAAAGGTGTCTGCTTTACATCACCCGCTGCCGGGACCGTTAAATCGATCAATCGCGGTGCTAAACGTGTTCTTCAGTCGGTTGTCATTGAGCTTGACGGTAATGAAGAAGACGAAGTGACATTTGAAAAAGTTGATCAGAGCCAACTGAATAATCTTGATCGTGAAGTCGTCAAAAAGAACCTTGTTGAATCAGGACTCTGGAATGCTTTGCGAACGCGTCCTTACAGCAAGACTCCGGATCCGGATACTGTTCCCCACTCTATCTTTGTGACGGCAATAGACACCAGCCCGCTGGCTGCAGATCCGGAAGTTGTGATTAAGGAACATATTGAATCATTTAATGATGGCCTGGCCGTTTTAACGCGATTAACCGATGGTAAAGTCTTTGTTTGCAAATCTGATACCGCCAATCTGGAGGTGGCTCATCTCGATCAGGTGGAGGTTCATGAATTTTCCGGACCACACCCTGCCGGACTTGTCGGTACGCATATTCATTTCCTGGATCCTATTGGTGGAGATAAGACGGTCTGGCATCTCAATTATCAGGATGTGATTGCCATAGGTAAATTATTTACCACAGGTCATTTATGGGTTGAGCGTGTGATTTCCATAGCGGGGCCGATGGTCAAACGTCCACGTTTACTTCGTACCCGGCTGGGTGCGAAAACAGAAGATCTGCTCAAAGGAGAAACGGAACATAAACAATCCCGTGTTATTTCCGGCTCGGTTCTTTCAGGCCACATGGCTTCTAACTGGGCTGGATACCTTGGGCGCTACCATAATCAGATTTCTGTCATTGAAGAAACAACCGAACGCGAATTCTTCGGCTGGATCAAACCAGGCAGTAAAAAATTCTCAAAGTTGAATGTTTTTGTATCGAAATTACTGGGTGTCAAAGAATTCGATCTGAATACTTCACAAAATGGTAGCCCACGAGCCATGGTTCCTGTTGGTACCTTTGAGGCCGTAATGCCGCTGGATATTTTACCCACTCAATTATTGCGAGCATTGCTGGTGAAAGACACCGATACAGCTCAACAACTGGGGTGTCTTGAGCTGGATGAAGAAGATCTGGCGCTTTGTTCATTTGTGTGTTCGGGTAAATATGATTACGGCCCAATACTACGCAGTAATTTAATTCAAATCGAAAAAGAAGGATAAACATGAAAGGTTTACGACGGTTCCTTGACAAAATAGAGCCTTCTTTCCAGAAAGGTGGACCTTACGAAAGGTATTTTGCGGTCTATGAAATGATCGATACATTTCTATATTCACCCGCTGACGTAACCCGACACGCACCGCATGTCCGTGATGGCATCGATCTGAAACGAGTTATGTCTTACGTTGTAATCGCAACGTTCCCGGTGATTCTGATGATGCTCTGGAATACAGGACATCAGGTTAACAGTGCTCTCGCCGAACTGGGAATGAGTCAGCCAGAAGGATGGCGTGGCTCATTACTGGCGGCACTCGGCATTGGGTTTGATCACAACAGTTTCCTGGCAAATTTTGCTCATGGACTGCTCTATTTTCTGCCCATCTATATTACAACGTTGGTTGCGGGCGGCATCTGGGAAGTCTGGTTTGCAGCCGTTCGTAACCATGAAGTTAACGAGGGGTTTCTGGTGACATCAATGCTGTATTCATTGATTCTGCCTCCATCAATCCCACTCTGGCAGGTGGCACTGGGTATTTCTTTCGGGGTCGTGATTGGTAAAGAAGTCTTTGGTGGCACCGGAAAGAATTTTCTCAACCCGGCTCTCACAGGTCGAGCCTTCCTGTTTTTCGCTTATCCGGCACAAATGTCGGGTGATTCGATCTGGACAGCCGTTGATGGATATAGCAGTGCAACTCCGCTGGCTCTGGCTGCAACCGGAGGACTGGAAGCCATCCAGAATGCGGGCTTTACTTTACAACAAACATTCATCGGTAACATGGCAGGCTCTCTGGGTGAAACATCTACATTTGCATGCTTGCTCGGTGCACTTTTTCTGATTTATACACGAGTCGCATCTTACCGAATTATGGTGGGAGTCTTTTTGGGGATGGTTTTGACCGTCTACCTGTTCAACTGGATAGGCAGTGACACAAACCCCATGTTTGCCCTGCCCTGGTACTGGCATTTTACACTGGGTGGCTTTGCCTTTGGCATGATCTTCATGGCAACTGATCCGGTGACGGCCTCGATGACTGATACGGGACGCTGGATCTATGGTTTTCTGATCGGTTTCATGGTGGTGATGATCCGTGTCGTTAACCCGGCCTTTCCGGAAGGCATGATGCTTGCAATCCTTTTTGCCAATATCTTTGCACCGCTGATCGACTTTTTTGTCGTCCGCGCCAATGTTCGACGCAGGTTAAAACGAAATGTCTGATAATCATTCGAATCAAGAATCGGGCTTCATCGCAGAGCTTCTGAGTCTGCCCAACGACAGCACCAAAAAGACGATTATTGTCGCTCTGCTGTTATGCCTGGTTTGCTCAATCCTGGTTTCAGCGGCGGCTGTTGCACTGAAACCATTACAGATTAGCAATAAAAAGGCCGATATAAAGAGAAATATCCTTGCCGTCGCTGGCCTTCAGGCGAATGGAAAGAGTCTTGATGAATTATTCCAACAGTTTGAGGTGAAGATTGTCGATCTGGAAACCGGTGAATTTGTCGATGATATCGATCCAGCAAGTTTTGATCAGCGCAAAGCCGCCTCTGATCCTTCGATGAGCATTAAGCTGTCAGGCGATCAGGACATTGCCGGGATCGGGCATCGTTCAAAATATGCCAAGGTTTATCTACTCAAAGAAGGTGATCAGATTAAACAGATCGTGTTGCCGGTCCATGGGTATGGTTTGTGGTCAACACTGTATGGATTTCTTTCATTGGAAAGCGATGGTAATACGATCAAAGGCCTGAAGTTTTATGAACATGCTGAAACGCCAGGACTGGGTGGTGAGGTTGACAACCCCAAGTGGCAGGCAAAATGGGTCGGTAAAAAGATATTTGATGGTAAAGACCAGTTCCGTTTCAAGGTGATCCGTGGTCAGGTCGTACCTGGCGTGTCTGGTGCTGAATATCAGGTTGATGGGCTTTCGGGTGCAACCCTGACCAGTAAAGGTGTTTCCAACATGATTCATTACTGGTTGAGTGATGACGGTTTTGGTCCATTCTTAAAAAAATTACGCTCTGAAGGATAAACGTATGAGTAGCGAAGCAAAGTCCAATGTACTGGATCCCTTAATCGATAATAATCCGATCACCCTGCAGGTTCTGGGTGTCTGCTCAGCTCTGGCCGTAACATCAAATATGATGACGGCTTTGATCATGAGTATTGCACTGACATCGGTAGTCGCTTGCTCTAATGCCGCGATCAGTCTGATCAGAAATCATATTCCATCAAGTATTCGTATTATCGTCCAGATGACCATTATCGCTTCACTGGTTATCATTGTTGATCAAATCCTCAAGGCTTATGCCTATGAAGCCAGTAAGCAGCTTTCTGTCTTTGTTGGGCTGATCATTACGAACTGTATTGTTCTTGGCCGTGCTGAAGCCTATGCCATGAAAAATCCACCTTTTTTAAGCTT
Source organism: Gammaproteobacteria bacterium (assembly GCA_026984275.1). Lineage (GTDB taxonomy): Bacteria > Pseudomonadota > Gammaproteobacteria > CAJXQU01 > CAJXQU01 > CAJXQU01. Next base: position 2,965 of record JALSSM010000435.1, on the reverse strand, counting down.
TCTTGATGGTCTGGGTAATGGGCTCGGTTATAGCCTGTTGTTGATGGTGGTCGCTTTTTTCAGAGAGTTGCTGGGTGCCGGGAAGTTGTTTGGTTATCCTGTGTTAACCACGGTTAATGAAGGTGGCTGGTATGTACCCAATGGCTTAATGCTGTTACCTCCGAGTGCTTTTTTTGTCATCGGACTGATTATCTGGGCAGTAAGAACCTGGAAGAAAGAACAGGTTGAAGAACCTGATTATCAGATCCATCAGGTCCATCGTACGGAGGTATTCTGATGGAACATCTCCTCAGTTTATTTGTTAAATCAATCTTTATTGAGAATCTTGCCCTGGCCTTCTTTCTGGGCATGTGTACTTTTCTGGCTGTCTCCAAAAAAATTGAAACGGCAATAGGGCTTGGTATCGCGGTGATTATGGTTCAGGCGATCACGGTGCCCGCCAATAATCTTCTTTATCAACACTTATTGAAAGAAGGTGCACTTAGCTGGGCTGGATTACCTGAAGTTGATCTTAGCTTTCTGGGACTGATCAGCTATATCGGTGTGATTGCAGCAATGGTCCAAATTCTTGAAATGGCCATGGATCGTTTTGCACCGGCTCTCTATAATGCTCTGGGAATTTTCCTGCCACTGATCACCGTTAATTGCGCGATCATGGGTGGTACTCTGTTCATGGTTGAAAGAAATTACAACTTTTCAGAAAGTGTTGTTTATGGTGTCGGTAGTGGTTTTGGCTGGGCACTGGCCATCACCGCCATAGCCGGAATCAGGGAAAAACTCAAATATTCTGACGTCCCCGAAGGCTTACAAGGTCTGGGGATTACATTCATCACAGCAGGTCTCATGGCACTTGGCTTTATGGCATTTTCGGGGATTCAACTTTAATGGAAATACTGCTTGGCGTAGCCCTTTTTACACTCATCATCATGGCACTGGTGTTCCTGATCCTCAGCGCCAAATCAAAACTGGTACCCAGTGGTGATATTGCAATTCTGATCAACAATGAAAAAACCGTTCATGCACCTGCTGGCAGTAAGTTACTTGGTGCACTGGCGGATGCTGATCTGTTTGTCCCATCGGCCTGTGGTGGCGGTGGCACATGCGGACAATGCAAGGTGAAAATCTTTGAGGGTGGCGGTTCAATTTTACCCACAGAAGAATCACATATCACTAAACGTGAAGCGGCTGATGGTGATCGACTCTCCTGTCAGGTTGCCGTTAAACAGGATATGGTCATTCAGGTTCCAGAAGAAGTTTTTGGGGTCAAAAAATGGCAATGTACTGTTCGTTCCAATCACAATGTTGCGACATTTATCAAGGAATTGGTGCTTGAATTACCTGAAGGTGAAAACGTCGACTTTCGGGCTGGTGGTTATATTCAGATCGAGTGCCCTCCCCATCAGGTCAGCTATAAAGACTTTGACATTGAAGAAGAATATCGTGAAGACTGGGATCGATTTGATTTATGGCGATATGAATCTGTCGTTAACCATGAAGTCACTCGTGCCTATTCCATGGCAAACTATCCATTGGAAAAGGGCATCATTATGTTAAATGTCAGGATTGCTTCACCACCTCCAGGTGCCAGTGATGATATCCCGCCGGGTGAGATGTCATCATTCATCTTCAACCTGAAACCCGGTGACAAAGTGACGATCGCCGGTCCGTTTGGAGAGTTTTTTGCCAAAGATACTGATAATGAAATGGTCTTCATCGGTGGTGGTGCGGGTATGGCTCCCATGCGATCACATATTTTTGATCAGCTGGAACGTCTGAACTCAAAACGCAAAATGAGTTTCTGGTATGGCGCAAGAAGCTTGCGTGAAATGTTCTATGTCGAGGACTTTGATCGACTGCAAAAAGAACATGATAATTTTGAATGGCATGTGGCATTATCCGACGCTATGCCTGAGGATAACTGGGAAGGATATACAGGTTTTATCCATAATGTACTTAAGGATAATTATCTGAAAGATCACCCTGCTCCCGAAGATTGTGAATATTATATGTGTGGACCACCTATGATGAATTCCGCTGTGATCACGATGCTGGAAGATCTGGGCGTAGAACGTGATCATATCTTCCTTGATGATTTCGGTGGATAAGCAATGACACTCTTTATTGTTACTTTTATTGTTATGGTTATCGCACTGGTTGGAATGGCCATTGGTGTGATTGCCGGTCGTCCGGCAATAAAAGGTAGCTGTGGCGGTCTCAATAAAGCAGGTATAGATAGTGATTGTGCCTGTTCAAAACAAGATAGAGAAAAGTGCCCGAATAAAAGAGAATAAAAATAAAAGGTGCGGAAAACACCAGAGGAGACGAATCATGTTTGCGACAGTCAAAGTAAAAGAATACATGGGTAGAACCAAAACTACATTTGCTCCGGATATGGATGTTTTAAGAGCCATACATATTCTGATAGAACAAAAAATCTCCGGGGCACCGGTTGTTGACGAGCATGGTAATCTCGTTGGTTTCCTGTCTGAAAAAGACTGTATGAAAGTTGCACTTAATGCGGGCTACCATGGCGAAAGTGGTGGCCGTGTTGCTGAATTTATGTCGAATAATGTAGAAACCATCGATGTGGAGACGCCTATCATTGAGGTGGCTGAATTTTTCCTCCAATCAACTTTAAGGCGCTATCCCGTTGTTGAAGAAAATAGACTTGTTGGTGCGATCAGTCGAAGAGATGTGCTTATGGCACTGGAGGTGATGTCAGCACCAGAGGCAAATAAAAAGCACTAAGATGCTCAAGGTTATTGTTTTCTATTGCTTTGTCATTTATTCTTACCACTTGGGAGTTAACTGACTCCCTGATAATTATATAATTCTAAAAAATATAAATATAAAGGGGAGTCTTTATGAAAAAAACACTTATTTCGATCGGGGCAGTTTTTGCTGTCGTAATTATCGCATCATGTGCTGCAACAGGTGGCAGTAATATGAGATCTGAAGAGATTGC
>JALSSM010000434.1 GCA_026984275.1 Gammaproteobacteria bacterium | reverse complement strand
GCCAGCACTTTGAACACTCTGGTTCAGGATCTGTTGGGTGATTTCTGCAACGATCGCTTCTGCTCCGGCAATCTGATTTGCAGCGATCAGATAATGTGCTTTCCCGAACAGGCTCATCTGTGGTACATAATCACGAAAGCGCTCCAGATCGTTCAGGTTAATCTTGCTTTGTTTTGCCAATGCCGCCAGCGCCACTGCTCTGACCGTAGAAGCCATGCCTTTGTCGTAGAATGATGGCATGATGTCACGTTTGAGCATGTCATCAAGGTAGCTGTGCAATTGGTTCTCAAGCTGAAGCGGAATTCTATGACCGCTGTCCTTTAACCAGCCGAAGGCGAGGGCGGTGTAGGCGCTTAAATAAGGGCTGACATACTCATCTTTCGGAATCCAGAAGGCCATGCCGCCGTTGGGAGCCTGAAAATTAGCCGCATCCGTGATGATTTTTTCAGGTAATGTCGGACTGTTTTTCCATTCCAGATCATCCGGCATATAATCCTTCAGATTCTGGAAATGTTCAGCCATCACGCCTTTGGTGAGACGCTGTTCCCAGCACCAGTATGGATAGTCACGAATGTATTGAAACGCACCATGAACATTACTGATCACAGTGGGAGAGACAGTCACGCTTAACTCACCCACATCATCATGGATCTTCTGTGGGAACTGGATTGAAGTTGTGGCCTGGGTATCGCTGAAGGTTCCATATACAGCTGCGGTGTCAAAAACGCTGCGTTTAAGAACCGGGATCTTGTGAGTCAGTCCATCGGTAACATCTCCAGATCTGGCTGTGGCTGTCAGGAGAATTTCACCCGGTTTTTTGCTCTGGATCGGTAGCCAGATCGTTTCACGTTTAAAGGGTTCAACAGTGACGGTTTTACTGATCATGGCTCCACCATCAACACTGCCGGAAGCTTTGATCTCCACACTGATTTCTTTTGTTGCATTGGTTCGATTCATGACACTAAAGCCAGCCTGAAACTGATCGCCTTGCATGACCTGGTTCGGCATTACCTGACGCAATTCAATTTCTTTATTGACTTTGAAATGACCTTTGCCCAGACCGAGGCGATCATCTTTCGTGACAGCCAGAGCAAACACACGCCAGCCCGTCAGATTATCAGGTGCCTTGAATGAAATGGATTTTGTTTCGCCCGGTTTCAATACAAAAGATGGGTTCCAGTAGCCGACATATTTCTCGATCGAGCGGAAATTGACACCACTTTCACCGCCACCATCACCTCCGGTATTGGCACCTTTGGTTTCGAATTTCTGTCGTCCGATCAGGCGTGTCAGAAGGCTGAAGTTAGCAACATCGAGACTGCCGAGTGAATAGAAACCTTGATAGGGATCGAAATAGCGCTCACCTTGTTTGATCAGATCAAATACAGATTCATCGAGCACCACAATCGCCAGTTCAACATCTTCCTCGCAGGCACCATTTTTTGGCTTGGCAGAAAATGTCAGCTCGACATCATCACCTGGTTGGTAGGTCTGCTGACGACTTTCGATCTCAACATCAACCTGTTTGTAAGGGTCAGAAACCGGCACGCTGACATAACCCATGCTGAAGGCTGGTTTGCCGAGATCAACATTATTCTTGCTGACAGGTTTTTCGACACGCGGGGAAAAAACTGTGACCGACAAATAATATCCCGGCATGTAATCTGGCTCGACTTCGAACTCGATGATCTCTGTACTGTCAGGGAATTCCTCTACCCAGCTTTTGAGGATACCGTAACGTTCAATGGTGATCAGCGCCTTGCCACCGGGATAAGGATTTTTCACCAGATAGCGAACCGTCTCACCAATTTCTGGTTTGTCATTTTCTGGAATGATCGACAGGTTGTTATTTTCCGGTTGTTCCCAGATCACCTGACCTTTGCCAACCACCCAGGCATAAATTTGCGAGCTATGTTGACGATCTTTTGTATCTCTGATCGTTGCCGTGATCCGGTAACTTCCAGGTTCTTCAGGTGTAAAAACACAAGAGGCCGGATCAGGAGAACTATTTCCTTCACAACCTGCTTTCTGAACCCAGTCGGTGATGTATTTTGTGACATAAACATTACCAGCACTTTTAACACGGGAGGCCTTGGTCTCGCGGTGCTCGATGGTCAGGTTGACCACTGTGTCAGCAATAGGTTGACCCTGCTGATCAACTACCATGTATTGTACTTCCGCTTCTTCATTTTGTTTGTAAACCCATTGTGTATTTTTCAGTCCCACCAGTCGATCACGGGCAAAGAATTTTGCACGGGTCATGTTTGCGACGCTTTTACCCCGATCATCCTGTACGCGGCTTTCCACCCGCAGGGCACCGTAGATGATTTCATTGTCTGTCAGTTTAAACCGAGTTTTTAGATCACCTTTGTTATCCAGTATTTCCTGTTTCTGAAATAGAACTGTGGACTGCGGTCCTTCTGGCCGATTGGTATCAAACCCGAAATCTTTTGCAATCGGATGTTTTGAGTAAAAATTTTCAGCAAGCAGATCAGCAGATACAGTTGTTTGTGCACGGGTGTACGGACCACCGGCATGAAGGCGAGCAGCAGTAGAAATGACCAGTTCATCACCGGGTTTGAATCGTTCCCCATTGAGTTCAGTTTTGACCTTAAAAGGGGCCGGTGTGAAATCGCTGACAAGTACCTTGAGTGGTTCCGATTGAAAAATGGTCGCCTCGTCGTTATTCGGATCGATGGCTTTGAGTTCAAAGTGATACCAGCCGACACTGGCACTTTTCGGGACGGTGAGTTCACTATCAAAGGCACCAAACTCATTAAGTTGCAGATCATTTATTTCATCGACAATCTTGTCGGTGGGATCTTTAATGGTTAGCTTCCAGATCGTATCGGGTGCATTTATGAGTGTCTCGTTGTTTTGATCACGCACATAGAATTTGTACTGAATGGTATCACCGGGCTTGTACACACCTTGTGCCGTGGTGCCCCAGGCTTTGATATAGCCGTATTGATCCCGATTCCAGGGATAGACATCACGCCCCCAGACGGTGAATTGATTACTGATGGGTAATAAAGCTATGTCCTTATCTTTCTCAACATGGATCATGAGACGCTCATCCTCAAAGTTCCATGTATGGAATAAAGACAGATCGGGATCCAGATCTTTAAGTCCGGGGAATTCAGCCAATCCCTGTTTATCGGTTGTTACGACCGTACGAATGGTTGTGTTATGGACGACTGGATTTGACATGCTACCGGTATAAATCGTCACTTCTGCGTCAGTAACCGGCTTGCCGGTGGCCATGTCCATCACCCAGACTAGCGATTTGAAATGCCCCATTTTGATGTGAACCTGGAAAGGGGTGACCTGGGCAAAAAAGTGGTAGGGATCATAATCTCGGGGATTTGGATCCATTTGTGTATCACCGCTGATAACGCCAGATTGATCTCCCAGCAGTTCACGAATCGGCATCGGATGAGCAAAAGCAATGTCTGTGACATCTGGAAGCGATTCTTTATGTTGAAGATTAGTCTGGAAGCCATTGCTGGTTAAACGTGAAAAGTTGAGATCCAGTTTTTTCAGGTTGGTGACATAAGCTGGCATCTGACTATCAACATCTTTTTCCAGAACAGCAATAGGATTCATTTCCAGATTGGGTTGACGATGAGCCGTCATGAAGGACAGATCAATGGGTGTTTCTAACTCCCGCCCAAATTCATCAAGGATCTTTTTGCTGGTCATTTCATACTTCTGGAAGGCCTGCAGAAATTCAGGCAGATAAATATCATAGGTTCTGTCTTTGTCATGAGCTTCTGTCAATCGGGAATAAAAAGACATTCCCGCCCATGGGTCATAATCTTTTCTACCATTGGCCAGATCAGGTTTCATGATCAGTTGTTCCTTAATCATCTGATAAGGGACGGGTGAACTAAAGGAGAGATAGAAGGTATTGAGTGGATCACAAACCGGCAGGTCGCTTGACTCAGTGATCATGACTTGTTCCTGTTTGTCGGCTGAATAACAACGGACACCAAGAAACCTGAATTCAGGAAAGGTATGAAATTCAACTGCAACTCGCTCCATGTTACCTGGCAGTGGCCCGGAGTCAGAAATCAGCCCTGCTTCGACAACCAGTTTTACAGGACTGTCTAATGGCAACTCTTTTGTCGGGGTGAGCAACCAGTGTTCCTGAATTTCCGGATCGGGATGATCATTATTGTTCTGCCATCCGGGAGGCCGCTCAACCTTCACCTCATAACGTTTTTCATCGACTTCAAAAAATACATGCTCCTTCACGGATTCTTTTTTAACTGGCATATTAAACTGGGTCAGTAGAACTGGTGTTCCGGGAGTGAGCCAGGTGTGAAACAAGGTGGAACGAATATCGGGTCGAGTTGTCGTAAAAGATTCCTGATAAGACTCAGCCATGCCGATCCCGCTTTCTGTTTTGATTCCGGGCTCGACAGTGATGGAATATTGGGTTGCGAGAGAGAGTCGATCGTTAGCTTGCAGCTGGCAGGTCAGGGTTCGAGTGTCCATCCACCGCCACTGGCAATTAATAGCCGGTTTGATGGTGACAGGAAGTTCATCAGCATGACGTTTCATCTCACCCAATGGCACAACGGGCTGGTCAAATTCAATGACGATCTGCTGGTCGGCAGGGACATTTTCGCCCTGAGGTGTGATCCGCAGAATAGTCAGTTCATCAGAATTCGCGGATGATGTCGTGCAGATAAAAAATAAGAGTAGAAATGAGAGCCATAAGATAGTTTTGTTCGACATTATTATTTCCATTGCGGTAGTTTGACGGTAGTTTAGAGTAAAATCATGGCAAAAAAGTGGCAAAATTGTAAATAAAAGCTGATTTCATTTATGAACATTACGAGAACCTTTCATTCAGAGATTTTTCCGCGTCAGTTGAAACTGATACTGACCAGTCTGATTTTGCTGTTTTTTTCTGTTGGGAACACTTTTGCTGAGGATGTCGTATCGGTAAAGGCTGAAGTCAGCTTCAGCAGTCTTCATTCAAAATGGAAAACCACCCTGGATCATGCCGAAAGACAGATTAATGAGAGCCATCTTAATGAAAAATCAGCTGAAGCTCTCCGTGAACAAATTTCGAGTGTCCGCGAAGAAGCTCTTGATGCGAGTCTGAAGGCATCAGAAAAATCCAGAGAACTGAAAAAACTGGCTGATGCGCTTGGGCCCATTCCAAAAGAAGACGAACCTGCTGAAGCACCAGAAGTTGCACGAGAGCGACGTAAACTGGATCGTCAGTTGCGAGAAGCAGAAGGGCAGGTGAAGCAGTCTGATCTGATTATTAAACGTAGTGACCTGTTGTTACGTCAGATCTCTACCGTTGAAATGGATCAGATTGTCTCAAATCTGGCACATCAGGATCCGCTTCCTCTTGATCCTCGTGTCTGGGTAAAAGCAGGCTCACAATTTTTCAATGGCTATAAATCACTGGCGGAATCTGGAAAAGAAAATGGTTATCGATCGCCGATTTTAATCCTGACGCCTATACTTGGTATTGGAATCTTTCTGGCGTTATTAATTGGTTATTGGTTGCATAAAGGATTGCTAAGCCGGTTTCAGCGTGATGCGTCGATTGAAAACCCATCTTATAGTCGAAAAGTGGTTGCATCAATCGGCGTTGCAACCAGCCGCGGCATTATTCCTGTTCTGGTCTTTTGTGTATTCACGGGTATCGCATGGACATACTGGCTGAAAGACTCGCTTGATCCCCAGTTTGCATGGCCGAAAGGTGTATTCTTTGGCGTGATCTTTTACCTGCTGGCCGCTGCAATGGTACGGGCCATATTTTCACCGAGGCTTCCGCAGTGGAATCTGACCTGGGTGACGCATGAAGCTTCAAAAAAAATCTCCCATCTATTGCACTTGCTGATTGTGATCATCGCGATCGGGATTGCTTTTGAAGCAGTGTTGATTGATACCGGCAAAGCACCAGAGTTTGGTTCGGTCTACGCGTTTATAAAAAACAGCCTCATCTCCCTGATTCTGTTGTTTTTATCGCGGAAATCTTTGTGGATGGGATCTGAAATAACAAGTGAAGGCTCTGATGAGGCCCAGGTTGAATCAGGTCGTCTATGGTTTTGGCCCTATTTGCGTTTTTTGACAGGATTGACAGCATTAGCGGCGCTGATCAGTAGTGTTCTTGGATTTCACAATATTGCTGATTTCATTCTGCCTCGAATTATCCTCACGGGACTGCTCGCTGCGATATTCGTTACCTTACGGATATTGATACGTGAGTCTTTTTCCATATTACTTGAAAAAGAAACCGGTATAGCTCGTTCAATCAGAGAGTCTCTGGCATTTAATCAGGAAACGGGCCGAAGAATCAATTTCTGGCTGATGACACTAGTGGATTTGATGGCGATACTGACCGCTGCTTATCTGTTATTAATCCTCTGGAAGTTTCCCTATCAGGATATTGTTAGCTGGTTCTCAAGCTGGTTCAAGGGTATCTCGATCGGTTCATATACGTTTTCGCTGGCCGATGTTATTCTGGCATTTGTCGTCCTGTTTGGAGTGATTGCATTAACAAGAGTCATTCGGTCTTTATTGGAAAATAGACTCTTGCCACAAACCAGTATGGACATTGGTGTCCGGACAGCGGTCAGTTCCGGGGTCGGTTATATTGGGGTTCTGATCGCAATCCTGATGGCACTTTCGACACTGGGAATTGACTTGACCAAGCTGGCTTTGATCGCGGGTGCACTTTCTGTTGGTATCGGGTTTGGTCTGCAGAATATCGTCAATAATTTTGTTTCCGGTCTGGTGTTGCTATTTGAAAGGCCGATCAAGATCGGTGACTGGGTCGTTGTTGGTAACCTGGAAGGTAAAGTAAAACAGATCAATGTTCGTTCAACTGAGATCGAAACTTTCAGTCGTGCTTCTGTGATTATTCCAAACTCTGATCTGTTACAAACGGCGGTTGTTAACTGGACCCATAAAAGTGCATTTGGACGAGTAGAAATACCGATTGGTGTGGGTTATGGATCAGATATTGAACAGGTTGAGGCGCTTCTGATTGAATGTGCACAGGAACAACAGGAAGTATTATCCTGGCCATCATCTTTTGTA
>JALSSM010000433.1 GCA_026984275.1 Gammaproteobacteria bacterium | reverse complement strand
GGACACGCATTGGGACATTATATTTTTGTGCAAATTCAACAGATCGGATTTGCAGAACTTTCGCACCCAGACTGGCCATTTCAAGCATTTCTTCATAAGTAATGGATTTCAGCCGTCTGGCTTCAGGTACGATTCGAGGGTCAGTGGTATAGACGCCATCGACATCAGTATAGATCTGGCATTCGTCTGCTTTAAGCGCTGCGGCAAGAGCAACAGCCGTCGTGTCTGAACCGCCTCGTCCGAGGGTGGTGATATTGCCATCTTCATCGACACCCTGAAATCCAGCAACAACAACGACTCGTCCTTCTCTCAGATCGTTTCTGATCCGGTTTTCATCAATATTAAGGATACGAGCTTTATTATGGACAGAGTCTGTGAGGATACGAACCTGGCCTCCGGTATAAGATCGAGCCGGGCAGCCTTTTGCCTCCAGCGCCATGCATAAAAGTGCGATGGTGACCTGTTCACCAGTAGAAAGCAGCACATCTAATTCCCGTCCTTTTGGATGCGGGATGATTTCTTCAGCCAGTGCAGTCAGACGATTGGTTTCGCCACTCATCGCTGAGACCGCGACAACAATGTCGTTTCCTTGCTGTTTATGAGAGAGAACGCGATCAGCAACGGCCTGTATGCGCTCTATGGTGCCGACGGAGGTTCCTCCATACTTTTGAATTACTAATGCCATTTTGTTTTAAAAATAACCACTGTGATTTTAAGTTAATGATCGAATCAGACCTGATAAAGGCGGCAACTCTAACTGAATGATGAATAAATGTTAAGTCTATGACAAAAAGAAGTACATCAGACTTTCATGTAACGGGTTGGGACACTATAATGTTCGTCTTGAACGGGATGGGATGGTATATTAACGAGTTCATGCGAGAGTGGCGGAATTGGTAGACGCGCTGGATTTAGGTTCCAGTGGGGCAACCCGTGAGAGTTCGAGTCTCTCCTTTCGCACCATGTCCCAACCATTTCTAACTATTTTTTAACCACTGAGGCAGGATTAAATGCAGGTTTCTGTTGAATCTACAGGGGCGTTGGAACGCCGTATGCGGGTTGATGTACCCGAAGATCGTATCGAAGGCGAAATTAAAAATCGTCTGCAATCACTTACTAAGACAGCACGGATAGATGGTTTTCGCAGAGGCAAAGTGCCTGTAAAAGTCATACAACAACGTTACGGCCAACAGATCAGACTGGAAGTCCTTAGTGAAGTCATGCGTGAAACTTATGTTGAAGCGCTGGAAGCAGAAAAGCTACAACCGGCAGGGCAGCCATCCATTGAACAACAGGAAAGGGATGCTTCGGATAAAGGTTTGTCCTATACGGCCGTCTTTGAAGTTTATCCCGAAGTGACCATTAACCCGATTGAAAAACTGGAGATTTCTTTACCGACTTGCGAAGTCACGGATGCCGATGTCGATAAGATGGTTGAGAACCTGAGATCACAGCAGTCCAGTTTTAAAGAAGTTGATCGCAAAGCTGAGATGGGTGATCAGGTCAATATCGATTTTGAAGGATTCCTCGGTGATGAGAAGTTTGAAGGTGGTGCGGCAGAAGATTTTGACATCGTACTTGGTTCGAATCGATTTATCGCTGGTTTTGAAGAAGGACTTGTGGGCTTAAAAGCCGGTGAAAAAACCAGTCTTGATCTTGAATTCCCAACCCCATATCAGAATCAGGATCTGGCTGGAAAAGCCGTACGATTTGAAGTCACAATGAATAAGGTGTCCGAGCCTGAATTACCAGAACTCAATGATGAGTTTTTCAAGCAATTTGGTGTCGAGGAGGGTGGTCTGGACGCTTTCAGGGAAAAAATTCGTGAGAATATGGAGAGAGAATGTGATCAACGTGTCAAAAATCAGGCTAAGACCAGGGTTTTAAATGCTTTATATGATGCGAATCAATTTGATTTACCTCAATCTCTGGTAAAAAGTGAGACAGAGCAATTACTGGAGTCATCAAAACAACGTCTTGCACAACAAGGTTTGCCGGCGGAACACCTTGATTCTCTTGACAAAGATACGTTTGAGGAAGAAGCAAAGAAAAGAGTGGCATTAGGATTGCTTATGTCAGAGATTATCAAGGCAAACGAAATGAAGGCTGATCCGGCCAAGGTCAGAACGATGGTTGAAACGATTGGAGCCAGTTATGAAGATCCTGCAGCATTAGTACAGTATTACTATGCGGATCAGAGTCGACTGGCCGAGGTTCAGAGCATGGTTCTGGAAGAGGAAGTCGTTAACTGGATTATGGAACAGGCAAAGGTGACGCCTGATCCGATCTCTTTTGATGCCTTGATGAACCCTGAATCTGCCGACGAATAAATAGAGGTAAATGATTACATGTCAGTTTATGACTCACAAATACTAGCTGGCCAGCATTCTGGTCTTAACTCCGGGCTGTCCAGCGAGACAACGGCCCTGAACCTCATCCCCATGGTTGTAGAACAAACGGCTCGTGGTGAACGGTCTTATGATATTTACTCCCGACTCCTGAAAGAGCGTGTCATTTTTCTGATCGGACCTGTAGAAGATCAGGTGGCTAATGTCATTGTTGCCCAGATGCTGTTTCTGGAATCTGAAAACCCTGACAAAGACATCCACTTTTACATTAATTCGCCAGGTGGTGTGGTCACAGCGGGCATGGCTATCTACGATACTATGCAATTTATTAAGGCTGATGTTAGCACGATGTGTATTGGTCAGGCAGCCAGTATGGGCTCATTATTGCTGACTGGGGGCGCTGCAGGAAAGCGGTATGCACTGCCAAATTCACGTGTCATGATCCATCAGCCATTAGGCGGTTTTCAAGGTCAGGCCACAGATGTCGATATACATGCTAGAGAGATCCTGAAAATGCGTGAGAATCTCAACGGTATCATGGCATCACATACTGGACAGCCGATAGAGACTATCCAGAAAGATACTGAAAGAGATAACTTTATGAGTGCTGCCGAAGCGGCAGAATATGGTCTCATTGATACTGTGCTGGAAAGCCGAAGTCAGGTTGCAGAAGATCAGTAAAAAAGACTGTCTCACAATATATACAGGTGATATTATTAATCCACCTGATCAGTTTTAGAGGTAAGGTATGAGCGACGATAAAAAGGATGATGGGAATGACGGTGATCGACTGCTGTATTGTTCCTTCTGTGGAAAGAGCCAGCATGAAGTCAGAAAGCTGATTGCAGGTCCTTCAGTCTTTATCTGTGATGAATGTGTCGATCTTTGTAATGACATTATCAAGGAAGAGATCCAGGAGAAATCTGTCAGCGGTAGTGAAGGTAAACTACCAACACCGCATGAGATCAAAGATTTGCTCGATGAATACGTCATCGGACAGAAACAGGCCAAAAAAATCCTCTCTGTAGCGGTTTATAATCATTATAAACGTCTTGATACCAGCGTTAAAAAGGACGATGTAGAGCTGTCCAAGAGTAATGTATTGCTGATCGGACCGACCGGTAGTGGTAAAACACTGTTAGCTGAAACATTGGCCAGAATGCTCAATGTTCCTTTTACCATGGCTGATGCAACAACGCTAACCGAAGCAGGTTATGTTGGTGAAGACGTTGAAAACATTATTCAGAAATTATTACAGAAATGTGATTATGATGTTGATAAGGCACAGCGTGGTATCGTCTATATTGACGAGATCGACAAGATTTCCCGCAAATCAGATAACCCTTCCATCACACGTGATGTTTCGGGTGAAGGTGTTCAACAGGCACTACTCAAATTGATTGAGGGTACTGTTGCATCCGTTCCTCCACAAGGTGGACGCAAACATCCACAACAGGAGTTTTTACAGGTTAATACGGCCAATATTCTGTTTATTTGTGGTGGAGCTTTTGCTGGGCTGGATAAAATTATTCGTGATCGATCAGAGAAAGGCGGCATCGGCTTTTCTGCTGAAGTCAAAAGTAAAGATGAGAGCCGTAGTGTCGGGGAGCTTCTGAACGAGGTCGAGCCGGAAGATCTGATTAAATATGGTTTGATCCCTGAATTTATCGGTCGTTTACCTGTTATTGCGACTTTAGAAGAACTTGAAGAAGAACAGCTTGTCGAAATATTAGTTGAACCTAAAAACTCACTGACCAAGCAGTATTCAAAATTATTTGAAATGGAAGGTGTCGAGCTTGAATTCCGTAAGGAAGCCCTGCTGGAAGTGGCAAGAAAAGCACTTGAACGGAAAACAGGCGCTCGTGGTTTACGCTCGATCATTGAACAGAATTTACTGGAAACCATGTACGATATTCCGTCGATGGAAAATGTCAGTAAAGTCGTTGTTGATGAGACGGTTATCACCGGGGAATCCAAACCGATTCTGATCTATGAGGATTCCGATTTGCCGAAAGCAGCTTCTGAATAAACTGAGAATATAGAGAAACTAACATCAATATCATAAGTACTGAAACACTAAGTGTCCCCCTTCTTCCACTAAGAGATGTCGTGGTTTATCCACACATGGTCATTCCGCTGTTTGTGGGTCGTGAACGATCTGTCAAAGCCCTCGAAACGGCCATGGAGTCAAACAAACAGATTTTTCTCCTCGCACAGAGAAATGCCGGTGATGACGATCCGGGAATTGATGATATTTTTCATGTAGGGACACTCGCTAATATTCTGCAATTGTTAAAACTACCTGATGGGACGATCAAAGTTCTTGTCGAAGGTGAGCAACGGGCACGTTTGCTGGATATGGATAATGATGGTGACTATGCAACAGCCACTGTTGAAGTCATAGAACATTCAGTTCTCGATGAGCTTGAAATCGAAGTGATTATGCGTTCTGTTACTTCTACGTTTGAACAGTATGTAAAACTGAATAAAAAGATCCCGCCTGAAATCATATCTTCTCTTTCAAGTATTGATGAGCCTGATCGGCTGGCTGATACCGTTGCAGCACATATGTCTATCAAGCTTGAGGAAAAGCAGGAAGTCCTTGAAATCATCGATGTGGCAAAACGTCTGGAACATCTGATCGGACTGATGGAAGCTGAGATGGATCTGTTACAGGTCGAGAAAAAGCTCCGTGGGCGCGTCAAGCGACAAATGGAAAAAAGCCAGCGTGAGTACTATTTGAATGAACAGATGAAGGCCATTCAAAAAGAGCTCGGTGAAATTGATGAAGGTGGCAGTGATCTGGATGAGCTGGAGCGCAAGATAGAAAAAGCCGGCATGAGCAAAGAGGCCTTGGAAAAGGCCAATTCAGAATTGAAGAAACTGAAAATGATGTCACCCATGTCAGCTGAAGCGACAGTGGTTAGAAACTATATTGACTGGATGGTCAGTATTCCCTGGAAAAAACGAAATAAGATTAGCCGCGATATTGATAAGGCAGAAGCCATTCTGGAAGATGATCATTATGGTCTTGAAAAGGTTAAAGAACGCATTCTCGAATATCTTGCGGTACAACAGCGTGTTAAGAAGTTAAAAGGTCCTATTCTTTGTCTGGTGGGTCCTCCCGGTGTGGGTAAAACCTCTCTTGGACGTTCAATAGCCAGAGCGACCAATAGAAAGTTTGTGCGTATGTCTCTGGGTGGTATGCGGGATGAAGCTGAGATCCGTGGTCATCGGCGTACTTATGTAGGGTCTATGCCCGGCAAGATTGTTCAGAACATGGCTAAAGTGGGTACACGTAATCCTCTTATTCTGCTTGATGAAATCGACAAAATGGCCGCTGATTTCAGAGGGGATCCAGCTTCTGCCTTGCTGGAAGTTCTCGATCCCGAACAAAACAGTACATTTAATGATCATTATCTGGAAGTTGATTATGATCTTTCTGAAGTGATGTTTGTCACCACGGCAAACAGTCTGAATATTTCATCACCACTGCTTGATCGTATGGAAGTGATCAGGATCTCCGGATATACCGAAGATGAAAAAATCAATATTGCGACAAAATATCTGTTAGAAAAGCAGATTAAAAATAATGGTCTGAAGAAAAGTGAGATCAGTATTTCAGAGAATGCCATTAGAGATATTGTCCGTTATTACACACGAGAAGCCGGTGTCAGATCACTGGAAAGAGAAATAGCCAAAATTTGTCGGAAAGTTGTTAAACAAATCCTTTCTGAAAAACAATCTAATAACACTAAAAAAATCTCTGTAACATCCCGAAATATCGAAAAGTATCTGGGTGTAAAACGTTTTCGTTTTGGAAAAGCAGAACAACAGGATCAGGTCGGACAAGTGACTGGACTTGCATGGACCGAGGTTGGAGGAGAGTTACTAACTATCGAGTCTGTGATTGTTCCAGGCAAGGGAAAAGAAACGTTTACCGGACAACTGGGTGACGTTATGCAGGAGTCGATCAAAGCCGCTGTGACCGTTGTCAGAAGTCGAAGTAAATTACTGGGAATCAATCCTGACTTTTATGCGGAAAACGATATCCATTTCCACGTTCCTGAAGGAGCAACGCCAAAGGATGGGCCGAGTGCCGGTGTCGGTATGTGTACCTCACTTGTATCTGCTTTGACAGGAATACCTGTAAAAGCCAGTGTTGCAATGACCGGTGAGATAACCTTACGCGGTGAAGTTCTCCCTATTGGTGGATTGAAAGAAAAACTACTGGCTGCTTTGCGTGGTGGAATAGAAACTGTCCTTATCCCTTATGAAAATGAAAGGGATCTTGCAGAAATTCCAGATAATATTAAACAAAATATTACCATCAAACCGGTCAAATGGATTGATGAAGTGCTACAGGTTGCATTACAATCAATGCCGGAACCATTGTTATTAGATGAGTCTGGAAATGCGGCAAAAAAGGAAAATACTGAAGCAAGCAAGAGTAAGGATACACTGAGAACGCATTAATCTATGCTTCAAAGTTGTAAATTCTTATTTTTTATTACCTGCCTGTAAACTGTTTTCTGATATTTATGCCTGAACAGATAAAAAAAATCTCGTTTGTGTCTGTGTTAGTTCTATCTAATAGTTGAAGTTCAGAATATTCTCTTATCGATTGATTCTGTGAGAATAATCACTTTGCTAGTCGTGTTGACACATAATTTATGTCATGTAGCAAACACTTTTTTTATGAAAATATTGTCAAGTTGGGTTGACGTCAACAG
>JALSSM010000432.1 GCA_026984275.1 Gammaproteobacteria bacterium | reverse complement strand
CAAAACAGAGTTTGGTTCGACAGATCATGTCCAATCTTTGCGTATGTTCAAGTTAGCCAGTATATCATCCAGACAGGTTGCTGAAGCAGGATATCGAGCCATGATGAAAAACAGGGCTGTAGTTGTTCCTGGTCTTTTCAATAAATTGTTGGCGATTGGTGGTGAGTTACCACCAAGACAAATAGCCGTGAAAATAAACAAATTTTTGTTAGGCGGATAATCATTCTGATTTACATGTATGAAACTTGCTAAGTTATTCATGTTCTTAGAGTTTTTTAATTAAAAAATATTGAAGAAAGCAACGAGAGAAAAATGTGAAATTTGTTATCAATGTAAAATCAAAGATTGATAATGATCTTTCATTGATGTAAAAAATATTATCTAGGTTGGATATTAGAATCAATATATAAAAGCCAATAACTCTGTGCATGGAGCAACAATCATGAAATATTTTCTAATCCCTGTTTTTATCTTCATATCTTTCTATCAGGCGTCTGCTTACTCTGCAGGGTCTACCTATTATTATTTTCCTTTAAATCCTAATTTAAAATGGACTTATGGAATGGAGTCTTTTTATGTTGACTCTGTCCCGGTAATAATTGGAGGGGTGAGGACGCGTGTAATAAGAGACCACCTCGGTGGTGGGGAATATTATTCTAATGACGGGGATGGATTAAGACTGCATAGAATAGATGAAGATTTCTATGGCACTCAAGACCTTATATTTCAACCACCGATCGTTGTAGCAGGAACACAGTTAGTCCCTGGGCAATCCCGCATCAGCACAGGCCAGGTTACAATAAAAATAGCAGGTGTCGGTAATTTCAATTTTGACTACACTGCAAATTCAACTGTTATTGGATCTGAAGTGATTTCTACCCCTGCCGGTCAGTATGATACAAATAAAATTGATTTTTCTTTCACAATTAGTGGAATAGTTAATGGAGCATCTATTTCTGAGACTGCAGTAGAGGCAATCTGGCTTGCGAAGGATATTGGACCTGTTAAATGGGAAGTCAATGATTTAGATAATCAACAATCAACTATGACGCTGTCTGATTTCACCTATCCGGAATATGATAATAGCCCAATCTTCTGGCGTCATTCAGAACTTGGTACATTATGGAGGTATAAATTATTAGTCCATAACCGATCAGCTTCGGTGTCCGTTCAAAATAGCCAGGGTATAACAACAGTTGCCGATTTAGATTGGAAAGTTGCAGGCACAGCTGATTTCGACGGTGATGGGAGACTGGATATCTTATGGAGACATTCAACCACTGGGGTTAACTGGCTCTATTTATTGCGTGATAGCTATATATTAGAAAGTCTTTTTATTAATCATCTTCAAGATCAAAACTGGAAGGTTGTTGGTACAGGTGATTTCGATGGTGATAGAAAAGCAGATATTTTATGGCGGAATGTATCTACAGGGTTAAATTGGCTATATTTTATGGATGGAAATAAAGTCCGGTTGAGTCTTCCAGTCAATGTCATAGCTGATCAGAACTGGAAAATAGCAGGTACAGCTGATTTTGATGGTGACGGTAAAACAGATATCTTATGGCGAAATGTATCCACTGGCTTAAACTGGATTTATTTGATGGATGGAGCCACTGTAAAATTAAGTCGTGCTCTCGACAGAGTTGCAGATCTTAGCTGGGAAATTGCTACAATTGGAGATTTTGATGGTGATGGAAAAGCAGATATTTTCTGGAGGCATCAGTTATCTGGCATTAACTGGATGTATTTAATGGATGGTACTTCGATAAAAAATAACCAGTATGTAAATGTCTTAGCTGATCCAGACTGGAAGGTAGCAGCAGTAGGTAGTAGTGATGAATGGGATCTGCAGGGCAGGGATGTTAAGGATGGAAAAGATGATATTCTTTGGCACAATAGAACTACTGGAAGCAATATTCTCTATATTATGAATGGTGCATCACTACAATACACAAGATATATTAACACTCTTAGTGATCTGAAATGGAAAGCTGTGAATAAATAAGCAGGATTTCTTATCAAGTTTGAGCCAATTGACACATCATTTCTTCGAAATTGATAAGTTGGTTGATTGAATCCGCGAATGTTAATTGATAACTAAAGGATCTCAAAGCCGTCAAAGTTTTCTCTTTCGGCTTTTTCTACGAAAACCTGATCAACCCTGGCCCAGTCTGATCCGTTATGCAGCCATGCTTCCATGGAAGCCAGTGCATCTTCAGTACCACAGGCAAGCAGTTCCACCGATCCGTCTGAGCAGTTTCTTACCCAACCCGTCAGATTGAGTAAACGTGCCTGACGTTGTGTGAAAGCGCGAAAGGATACGCCTTGTACTTTACCGGTGACTTTGAAATGTTTGCAGGTTATTTCAGACATTTTTTACCAGCTTGACCTTTTTCCAAAATGCTCAACAGAAATGTATCATGTAGCTCTGATGAAACGTAGTGTGATCTGGATTTAATTTTTCCGGATCGCTCGGCTACAATCGTGCTAATAACAAGATGAAACCATTTCTTATACTACAACTTCGACCAGAAGATGAAACGGCTGACAATGAATTCGAGGCATTTCTTAAATTTGGTGGTTTAGACAAACAGGAAACTCAACGGCAACGTATAGAAAAAAGTGGTATTCCAGATATCTCACTCGATGATTATTCAGCGATTATCGTTGGTGGCAGTCCTTTTGATGTGAGCCAAGCTGAGATCGAAAAAAGTGTAATACAAAAGAAGATCGAGAATGATTTTGACCACCTGTTTGATGAGATTGTCAAACGCGACTTTCCGTTTCTCGGCGCCTGTTCAGGAAATGGACTATTAGGCAGTTATTGTGGAGCTAATATCTCGGCAAAGTACAGCGAGCCAGTTGGTGGTGTTGATATCAGCTTAACGGAAGAAGGTGAGAAAGATCCTCTACTAAAAGATCTCCCTCAAAAGTTTCGTGCCATGGTTGGACATAAAGAAGCCTGTGACGAAACCCCACCGGGTTCCGTTTTATTGGCAACGTCTGATACTTGTCCAGTGCAGATGTTTCGAGTAAAAGAAAATATCTATGCGACTCAATTTCATCCAGAAGCCGATGCAGAAGGATTCATTGTGCGTATCAATGCTTACAAACACCACGGATATTTCCCGCCAGAAGAAGCAGAAATTCTGACGCAATCAGTACAATGTGAAGAGACCCCTGTCCCAAAAGAAATTCTCAGACGATTTGTCGAACGGTATCGATCTTGAATTAAAAGCTGAGTGTGTAGCCTGGATGGAACGGTGTGAAATCCGGGTATTGTTCATAAACTACGATATAATTTTGCAGGATCATTCATCCTCTACTTTGTAATATTCCGGCCATTGACGTTTAACAACAGGACTATTCCTGGCAAAGGCATGACATGTGTCGAGCAAAAATGGTTTTTTATCCGGATGACTGGAATGTATTTCACGTGCTTTTATAAGATACATAGATTGAAAAGCAGCCGTCGCTAACGGGTTGAGTAATTCCACCAGATGAGTGCAACCGGATGTTCCTCCAAAAAGTTTATTCACCGCCTTACGCCATCCCGGTTTGATCTGGACACCTTTGAGCTTGCGAAAGTTTTCGGTAATTGCCGGACAGACAGAATAGGGGGAAGCATCTGTAACGGCTTCGGCCTCATGGATCAGAAAATCTTCATCCAGAGTGATTCGCAGCCACATATCGTGAACGGGTTCTCCAGCTCTTACAGTCCCGCGATCAAAGTTATCAATATCATAGGTTTTTACATCGACCAGATGTCCCTCAATATCCCAAAGGCCATCTTCACGTTGGTAGCCTTTGCAGTCAATTCGTCGATGGTGAATGAGTTGTCGATCACTGGATGGGGTGGATAACGGCATGTTGATCTCTCGAAGATTGGTAATCGCAGTATTCTAGCACCAAAGAAATCGACGCATACAAACCTGCCTTCCTGAATATGGGTTAATTACCATGAAAATATTGGATAGAATTCAGACAACCAGAAATTATGTGGCAATCAAATTGGCTGACTCTTGATTTTATTGTTTAAATAAAGGAGTCACCTTTTGTCCATATTCGAAATTGAAAAAGATGGAATCTAATGTGCCTCATCCCAATTCTCTCCAACTCCGGTATCAACCAGCAAAGGCACATTTAACTCAGCCGCCGAAGTCATGATCGCTTCCAGTTTTTCTTTAACCTGATCAACTTCTTTCTCAGCAACTTCAAGCACCAGTTCATCGTGTACCTGCATGATCATTTTCGCATCGATACTCGACTCACTTAGCCATTGATCAACACCGATCATGGCGAGTTTTATAATGTCGGCAGCAGTGCCTTGCATGGGTGCATTGATGGCTGTACGTTCGGCGTATTGTCGTCGTTGTCCATTTCTGGAATTGATCTCTGGCAGGTAGAGGCGACGTCCAAAGACGGTTTCTACATAGCCCTGATCGTGGGCAAGTGCGCGAGTCTCATCCATGAATTTTTTAACGGAAGGATAACGGTTGAAATACAATTCGATATATTCCTGGGCAGCGCTGCGATCGACATCCAGTTGCTTGGCCAGGCCGAAGGCGGACATGCCGTAGATCAGGCCGAAGTTGATCGCTTTGGCGGCACGACGTTGTTCGTTATTGACCTGAGTCAGATCAACGCCAAAGACTTCAGCGGCAGTGGCTTTATGAATATCTTCACCTTCAGCAAAAGCTTCCAGCAAGCGTGCGTCGCCGGAAAGATGCGCCATGATGCGTAGTTCAATTTGTGAATAATCGGCGGCCAGTAATTTGTAACCTTCCGGTGCGATAAATGCCTGCCTGATCTTGCGTCCTTCTTCGGTTCTGATCGGAATGTTTTGCAGGTTTGGATCAGAGGAAGAGAGTCGTCCGGTAGCGGCAACAGCCTGATGGTAGCTGGTATGTATGCGTCCTGTTTCTGGATGGATCTGTAATGGCAGTTTATCCGTGTAGGTGGATTTCAGTTTGCTTAAACTGCGATGCTCAAGGATCAGTTTTGGTAATGGATAATCCAGTGCCAGTTCCTGTAAAACAGATTCTCCCGTCGATGGCTGGCCTTTCGGGGTCTTGGAAATGACGGGTAATTTTTTCTTGTCAAAAAGAATCGACTGAATTTGTTTTGGTGATCCCATGTTGAACGGTTCGCCAGCGTCCTCGTAAGCAGCCTGTTCAATTTCGTGCATGCGTACGGCCAGTTCCTGACTTTGCTTTAACAGCATTTTCTGATCAATTTTTACACCATTTCTTTCGATGCGCGAAAGGATCGGAACCAGCGGCATTTCGATATCTTCGAAAACAGATTGCAGTTTTTCCTGTCCCTCAAGTTTTGGCCATAATTTTTCATGCAGTTGCAGCGTGATGTCAGCATCTTCTGCTGCATAGGGTGCCGCTTCTTCAACAGCGATCTGATTAAAGGTCAGTTGTTTTTTTCCTTTGCCTGCAATCTCTTCAAAGTGGATGGTATTGATACCCAGATATTTTAAAGCCAGTGCATCCATATTATGCCGGGTTGCCGTGCTGTCGAGTACGTAAGATTCGAGCATGGTGTCGTATTTAATACCTTTGAGATCTATATCATGATTGGTCAGAACATTTTTATCATATTTAAGGTTCTGTCCGACCTTTTTCTGATCCGGATCTTCAAGTAGTTCTTTTAATGTATCGAGTACAGTTTCGCGACTGAGCTGATCAGGCGCACCGGGATAATCATGCCCAAAAGGAACATAGGCCGCTTTTCCAGGTTCGATTGCAAAAGAGACACCGACAATTTCAGCCTGCATATAATCAAGACTGGTGGTTTCAGTATCGAAGGCGAACAGATCGGCTTCTTTGAGTTTAGTGACCCAGTTGCTGAGTTGCTCTTCTGTGAGTATGGTTTCGTAGTCTTTCTGATCACTGTGATTTGCTTCTTCGGGTTCATCTTGATCAGATTCTGCCAACCGATCTTCGTCTTTTAGTAGTTCGCGCAACCAGGTTTTGAATTCGAGTTCAGTATATAGCGATCGCAAAGTTTCTTTATCAGGCTCTTCAGGAATGAGATCAGTCGGTTTTAGATCCAGTGGGACATCACGAACAATCGTGACCAGCTTTTCAGATAAAGGGATCTGATCAAGAACAGCGCGCAGGTTCTCACCAACCTTACCTTTGATCTTGTCAGCATTTTCGATCACTCCAGCCAGTGATCCATATTCCCTGATCCATTTGGCCGCCGTTTTCGGGCCTACTTTGGGAACACCAGGAATGTTGTCAGAGGTATCACCGACCAGTGTCAGGTAGTCGATGATCTGGTCAGGTCTGACGCCGAATTTTTCGATAACACCATCAGCATCCATCAGATCGCCACTATTCATGGTGTTGATCAGGAAGACATTATCGTCAACCAGTTGAGCCATGTCTTTGTCGCCAGTAGAGATGATCGTTTTTAGTCCTTCCTGACTGGCCTGGGTTGACAGTGTGCCGATCACATCGTCAGCTTCAACATCATCGACAACCAACAATGGAAGGCCATAAGCACGAATCATGTTATGCAAAGGTTCAATCTGACAACGCAGGTCTTCATCCATCGGCGGACGGTTCGCTTTGTATTCTTTATAGAGATCGTTTCGGAAGGTTTTGCCTTTGGCATCGAACACGACGGCCATATATTTCGGATCAAAATCATTAACAATTTTTCGTAGCATGGCCATAACGCCATGAATCGCTCCAGTGGGATGACCTTTGGAGTTTGTCAGCGGTGGCAATGCATGAAAGGCACGGAACAAATAGGAGGAGCCATCGACTAATATAAAAGTATCTTTTTTCACAGTGTTGTCTTCATCAGATTGAGTTAATATGGACATTATGAATGATCAGGAAAAAACCCTCCATGCTTCTCGACTGATGGATAAAGATGGAGCGATGGAAAGACTTAAAAATAGAGACGGTGTGCGATCGCCAGAATCCTGGAAGATTTTTCAGATCATGGCCGAGTTTGTTGAAGGCTATGAGAAACTGGCGAATATAAAACCATCGGTGAGCATCTTTGGATCAGCAAGATTCAAACCTGACCACACGTATTATAAACTGACTGAAGAAATTGCTTA
>JALSSM010000431.1 GCA_026984275.1 Gammaproteobacteria bacterium | reverse complement strand
CAAAGCTGCTGCGTTCATCGCGCGAAATGGAGACAATGGGTAAAGAGCCATACTGACATTAGCACTGGCTAATTCGTCTGTATCAAATAATGGCGTTGATCCAAACTCAGTAATGTTTGCGAGAATGGGGACACCGACTGTGTCTGCGAATTGTTTATACATGTGGAGTTCGGTGATGGCCTCAGGGAATATCATATCAGCACCGGCCTCAACACACGCACAGGCGCGATCAATTGCAGACTGAAGACCTTCAACAGCGAGTGCATCAGTTCTGGCCATAATAACAAAATCCGGATCTGTTTTAGAATCCACCGCTGCTTTAATGCGATCAACCATTTCTGTTTGAGTGACAACGGCTTTATTGGGCCGGTGACCACAGCGTTTCTGCGTTACCTGATCCTCTATGTGTACCGCAGCTGCACCATCCCTGATCATTGCTCGCACCGTTCGGGCGATGTTAAATGCACCACCCCAGCCAGTATCGATATCAACCAGAACCGGTAAATCAGTAACGTCAGTTATCCGGCGTAAATCGATTAAAACATCTTCGAGTGAGGTGATACCCAGATCAGGAATCCCGCATGAACCTGCGGCCACACCACCACCAGAGAGATATAAGGCCTGAAAGCTTGTCGCTTCAGCTAATTTTGCATGATAAGCATTGATTGCCCCAATGATTTGCAAAGGTTTTTCTTTTTCTATGGCGTTTCGAAATCGGGCACCTGGTGACATATTTTTCATTTGTCAGTCGCTTTTTTTGTATAGGAAATAATTTTATCGTTAATGCCTGAATTGAGTTGTTTAACAACATTTAATCGAGAAGCTTTGATGTGCCGGCGCATCAGGATTTCTGCAAGCTCGACATCCCTATTTTCTATTGCATCGACAATATTTTCGTGTTCTTTGAAGGCGGCATTTGAGCGGGATGAACTGGGCATTCCAAACTGATATCGGTAAAGCCTGTGTAAATAGTAAAGATCGTTACAGAGAAGTGAGATCAAATGGTCGTTTTTACTGGCCTGGATTATCCGAAAGTGGAAATCAAAATCACCTTCTTTCTGAAAATAGGCATGGCCATTATCCTGACGGATATCAACTTTGTGCTGCTCAAGTAAACCTCTCAGTCCTGTGATTTCAGGTTGTGTAATTGAGTATGCTGCCTGTCGTGCGGCTAGTCCTTCCAGCACTTCACGGATATGGTAAATTTCTATAAGCCTTTGCTGAGAAAGTTCGACCACGCTTGCGCCGATATTGGGATGGCGCTCAATAAGACTACAGGCCTCTAATCGACTCAAGGCTTCTCGTAAAGGCCCACGACTTATCCCGTACCTTTTTGCTAATGCAGGTTCACTCAGTTTGCTACCCGAAGGAATTTCTCCAACAATAATTGCTTCGCGCAGCTTTTGAAAAATTTCTTCGGAAAGTGAAAGTTGCACTAAATTTTTCTCTGGTGATTTTTCCATAAGATTATTTTATTTGTTGACAATTTTGACAGATAATAAGTTCGGAATTAGACAAATGTCAAATAACTCGCTAAATTGTCGACAATATTGATCATGGTTTGCAGAAAGTTTTTTAATATAGTGCAAAATAATGGAGAACAGATGAGTATTTATAATCAACATCTCGACAAAGTATCTGCCAACTATGAGGCACTTTCACCGCTGACCTTGATCGAGAGAGCTGCGATGGTATACCCCGAAAGGATTTCTGTCGTCCATGGTGATCTTCAGTTTACCTGGGCCGAAACTTATAAACGCTGCCGACAATTGGCTAGTGCCCTCAAAAAGATCGGTATTCAAACTGATGACACGATTGCGGTGATGGCTCCTAATGTTCCTGCCCTGTACGAGGCTCATTTTGGTGTGGCGATGGCTGGTGCGGTTTTGAATGCGCTGAATATTCGATTGGATGCTGCAACGATTGCTTTTATCCTTGAGCATGGCGAAGCAAAAGTCTTAATCACTGATAAGGAATTTTCCCCTACGATCAAGGCCGCGTTGGCGCTATTAAAGTCGCCGCCTATCGTCATCGATATTGATGATCCATGGGGTAATGGCGGTGAGCTACTGGGCGCTCAAACATACGAACAATTCATAAATCAAGGTGATCCAGATTTCAGCTGGCAAGGGCCAGAAGACGAGTGGCAGGCGATCTCACTAAACTATACCTCTGGGACAACAGGTGACCCAAAAGGGGTTGTCTACCACCATCGTGGCGCATTTCTGAATGCGATGAATAATATTGTTGGTTGGGACATGGGTGATCAACCAGTTTATCTTTGGACGTTACCGATGTTTCACTGTAACGGTTGGTGTTTCCCTTGGACGATGGCTGCCGTAGCGGGCACGAATATCTGCCTGCGCAATGTGACGGCCAAAGGTATTTTTGATGGCATCGCTGATCATAAAGTTGACCATTTTTGTGGTGCACCGATCGTACTTAATATGATGGTCAATGCATCAGATGAAGATCGTCGCGAATATGATCATCAAGTAAAAGCGATGACAGCTGGAGCGGCGCCACCTGCCGCCATTCTCTCAGCAATGGAATCTGATGGCTTTCAGATGACCCATGTCTATGGGCTGACGGAAACCTATGGGCCTGCGGTAATGTGTGCCTGGAAAACCGAATGGGATGAACTATCTCAGGATGACAGGGCACAAATGAAAGCACGCCAGGGTGTTCGTTACCTTTCACTGGCTGGATTACAGGTAATGGATCCAGACACCATGGTATCCGTTCCGGCGAATGGTGAAACGACTGGTGAAGTAATGTTTCGTGGCAACCTTGTTATGAAAGGTTATCTGAAGAATCCTGAAACAACGGATAAAGCTTTTGTTGGGGGATGGTTTCATTCAGGTGATCTGGCGGTTATGTATCCAGATGGTTATATTAAGATAAAAGATCGATCAAAAGATATTATTATTTCCGGTGGAGAAAATATTTCCTCACTCGAAATTGAAGATGTGTTGTACCGACATCCCGCTGTTTTAGAGGCCTCTGTCGTAGCAAAGCCGGATGAAAAATGGGGAGAAACACCTTGCGTATTTGTGACTTTAAAAGATACCTCCCAAGACACGACGGTCGATGAAATCATGAGTCATTGCAAAGATAATCTTGCCAGCTTCAAAGTACCAAAAACGGTTATTTTCGGTTCATTACCGAAGACTTCAACCGGCAAGATTCAGAAGTTTAAACTACGTGAGCAGTTGAATGATCTGTCTGATTAGATGAGTTAAATATATGAACACTGAGCACCGTAAACCTCTTCCCAACACCCAACTAGATTATTTTGACACCCGTACGGCAGTCGATATGATCCAGCCAGGTGCCTATGACACGCTACCATACACCTCACGTGTATATTCCGAAAACCTGGTGCGCCGATGTGATCCGGCGAAGCTGACTGACTCGCTGAAACAGATTATCGAACGCAAGCAGGATTTAGATTTTCCTTGGTATCCTGCTCGCGTTGTTTGTCATGATATTCTTGGCCAGACGGCATTGGTTGATCTGGCCGGTCTGCGTGATGCCATCGCTGAGCAAGGCGGTGATCCTGCAAAAGTAAACCCTGTTGTACCGACACAACTGATTGTTGATCACTCACTGGCTGTAGAGCACGCTGGTTTTGAAAAAGATGCATTTGAAAAGAACCGTGCGATAGAAGATCGGCGTAATGATGATCGTTTTCATTTTATTAACTGGACGAAGACAGCATTCAAAAATATCGACGTAATCCCTCCGGGGAATGGCATTATGCATCAAATCAATCTGGAACGTATGTCGCCAGTGATCCATGCGCGTGACGGCGTTGCTTTTCCCGATACCCTGGTCGGTACTGACAGCCATACGCCACATGTGGATGCGTTGGGTGTGATCGCTATCGGAGTCGGTGGTCTGGAAGCAGAAAGTGTCATGCTGGGTCGTGCTTCTTGGTTACGTTTACCGGATATCATTGGCGTTGAGCTGACCGGCAGACGTCAGCCGGGTATTACGGCGACGGATATTGTCCTGGCCATCACTGAATTTTTGCGTAACGAAAAAGTCGTATCTTCTTATCTGGAATTCTTCGGAGAAGGTGTATCAGATCTGACATTAGGCGATCGCGCAACCATCTCTAATATGACACCGGAATTTGGTGCAACGGCAGCGATGTTTTACATCGATCAACAAACGATTGAATATTTGAAACTCACCGGCCGTGAAGACGAACAGGTCAAGCTGGTAGAGACCTACGCTAAAGAAGCTGGCCTCTGGGCTGATAGTCTGAAGAATGCCGAGTACCCGCGCGTACTTAAATTTGATCTATCTGCTGTTGGTCGGAATATTGCTGGTCCTTCCAACCCGCATCGCCGCGTCTCAACCACCGATCTCACTAAAGAAGGCATTGCCGGTGTGGTTGAAAATGAAGAAGGCCTGATGCCCGATGGTGCGGTGATCATCGCTGCGATCACCAGTTGTACCAACACCAGTAATCCGCGAAATGTGATCGCTGCGGGTCTATTAGCACGCAATGCCAACGAGCGTGGTTTGATGCGTAAACCGTGGGTGAAATCCTCATTGGCACCAGGTTCCAAAGCGGTGCAACTCTATTTAGAAGAAGCTAACTTATTGCCAGAACTGGAAAAAATGGGCTTTGGTATCGTGGGATTTGCCTGCACCACCTGTAACGGCATGAGTGGTGCTTTAGATCCAGTGATTCAGAAAGAAGTGATTGATCGAGATCTTTATGCCACAGCGGTATTGTCAGGAAACCGTAACTTCGATGGCCGAATTCACCCGTATGCCAAACAGGCATTTCTGGCCTCGCCACCGCTGGTCGTTGCTTATGCGATCGCTGGCACGATCCGTTTCGATATTGAAAATGGGGTATTGGGCAATGACAAAGAGGGTAATCCTGTCAAACTAAAAGATATCTGGCCAAATGATGAAGAGATCGATGAGATTGTCAAAATTAGCGTGAAACCAGAACAGTTTCGTACAGTTTACGAGCCGATGTTCAAGGCTTCAGTTGATGACGGTGAACAAACCGATCCACTGTATGATTGGCGACCACAAAGCACTTACATCCGTCGTCCTCCATACTGGGAAGGTGCGTTGGCGGGTGAACGAAATATGAAAGGTATGCGTCCATTAGCGGTGCTGCCGGATAATATTACGACCGATCATTTATCGCCGTCGAATGCGATCATGCTTGATAGTGCAGCAGGTGCATATCTGAGTAAGATGGGGTTATCGGAAGAAGACTTTAACTCCTATGCCACTCATCGCGGCGATCATTTGACTGCTCAACGCGCAACCTTTGCCAATCCGAAATTGATGAACGAAATGGTGACGGAAAATGGTGAGGTCAAACAAGGATCGCTGGCTCGTGTTGAACCAGAAGGAAAGGTCATACGAATGTGGGAAGCGATTGAAACCTACATGGATCGCAAGCAATCATTGATCATTGTCGCAGGTGCCGATTATGGACAGGGATCTTCAAGAGACTGGGCGGCTAAAGGAGTTCGACTGGCTGGTGTCGAAGTGATCGCGGCAGAAGGTTTTGAACGAATTCATAGAACAAACTTGCTAGGCATGGGTGTACTTCCACTGGAATTCAAAGCAGGTACAAATCGTAAGACTTTGGAAATCGATGGAACAGAAACTTTTGATGTAGTTGGAAAGCCGGCTCCACGCGCTGATTTGACATTGATCATAAACCGTAAAAATGGTGAGCAGGTTGTAGTTCCGATGACATGTCGTCTCGATACGGCGGAAGAAGTTTCTATCTACGAAGCAGGTGGTGTATTACAACGCTTTGCTCAGGATTTTCTTGAATCGGCTTCGGCATAATTTGATCAAAAGAATATTGTTATGACACACTCACCCCAGATCAAAATCCCGGCCACATACATGCGCGGAGGAACCAGTAAGGGTGTATTTTTCAGTTTAAAAGATTTACCCAAACCTGCACAAGTTGCAGGAGCTGCTCGCGATGCTCTTTTACTTCGCGTGATCGGCAGTCCCGATCCCTACGGTAAGCATACTGATGGGATGGGGGGAGCCACCTCGAGCACCAGTAAGACAGTTATTTTGTCAAAAAGCGAGAAAGCTGATCACGACGTAGATTACCTTTTTGGCCAAATACCCATTGATAAAGCCTTTGTCGATTGGAGTGGTAACTGCGGTAATCTGACAGCAGCAGTTGGATCGTTTGCCATTAATAAAGGGCTTGTGGATGCGGATCGCATTCCGGAAAATGGTATGGCCGTTGTTCGTATCTGGCAGGCCAATATCGAGAAAACCATTATTGCCCATGTGCCGATCACTAACGGTGAAGTACAAGAAACAGGTGACTTTGAATTGGATGGTGTGACATTCCCCGCGGCAGAAATCCAGGTGGAATTCATGAGCCCGGTGGATGCTACTGATGCTATGTTCCCAACAGGTAATCTGGTGGATGAACTGAAAGTTCCCGGTGTGGGTACTTTTAAAGCAACCCTGATCAATGCTGGTATCCCAACGGTGTTTCTGAATGCCGAAGATATTAATTACACAGGTACCGAATTACAGGAAGCGATCAATGGTAACGAAAAAGCATTAAGCATGTTCGAAACCATCCGTGCTTATGGAGCTGTCAAAATGGGGCTGATCGAAAATATCGACTCAGCGGTAGGACGACAGCACACTCCGAAAGTTGCTTTCGTATCAAAACCACATGACTACACTTCTTCAAGCGGTAAACGGGTCAAAGCAACTGACATCAATTTGAATGTGCGAGCACTCTCTATGGGCAAATTGCATCATGCTATGATGGGTACCGCTGCTGTCGCCATCGGGACTGCTGCAACCATCCCTGGCACTTTGGTAAACCTGGCGGCTGGTGGTGGTGAGCGTGATACAGTTATTTTTGGCCACCCATCTGGTACATTGAAAGTTGGAGCTGAAGCTGAGCAAAAAGAAGGAGAATGGACAGTCAAAAAAGTGGTAATGAGCCGCAGTGCACGAGTGTTGATGGAAGGTTGGGTTCGTGTTCCAAGTAATGTATTTTAATTATTAAGTTTTAATCTCTTTGGGTTCAATTCCCCGCAGCTTGCTGCGAAAATTGCAGGATGAGCGAATATATCCACAAAAGTCACAATGTAACGGTTTTGATGTATCAC
>JALSSM010000430.1 GCA_026984275.1 Gammaproteobacteria bacterium | reverse complement strand
CGGGAATTTCTCGCAGACCAAAAAAGTAGCTCTCTTAATGAAATAGCCCGATCCTTTGAACGTCAGTGGATCGGGCTATTGTCATTCTCTCTGTTCTTCTACTCTTTCTGAGATGGTTTTTAGTATTTCATCTGAAACACTATCTAATGGGAAAACTGAATATGAATTATTTTTGTACACAAAAAGCCAGCTATTGGGTGTCTTAATAATTTTTTTAATGATTTTCCATTTGACTTCGGCGGAACCGGCATCTGATCTGACAAAGAATCCTTCCTCAGAGAATGTCCACTCGGCATCGGCCGATTCCATTTCTTCAAAAATAGCCAATGACCGGTTTCTGTAAATAAAAAAAGCAGCACAAAAAATGATCAAAGAAATGATCGACAGAGACAAAAATGTACCACTGATCCAGTCACGGATATCCAGAAGAAAGATTATTCCAAGCGCAATCAACATCAGAATAAGAGAAATAAAAAAAGGTTGAGCGAAAGTTTGTCGCCAATAGGCGATTGCCGCTTCATTGATGATTGAACGATTATAGTGTGTCTTTACGACGTAATTCATTGGTCACGTTTGAGTGGAATGCTGTAAAATCAGTTTTTTTGTTTCGGATAGTTCCAATTATGCCTATAAAACTCGGGGTCGTCATGGATCCTGTTGATCAGATTACGATCAAAAAGGATTCAACTTTTGCCATGTTGCTGGCAGCACAGGCACGTGGATGGGATCTTGTTTATATGGAACAGTCCGATCTGTTTCTTGATGATGGTGAAGTGAAAGCGAGTTGTCGAGATTTGCAGGTTAAAGATGATCCGTCTAACTGGTTTAAATCAGGAGAAGAACGAACACAATCATTAAAGACACTTGATGTTATCCTGATGCGAAAGGATCCACCTTTTGATATGGAATACATTTATTCGACTTATTTGCTGGAACTCGTGGAGGCTGAGGGTGTACTGGTGGTGAACAAACCACAGAGCTTACGTGATGCCAACGAGAAATTATATACCGCCTGGTTTCCAGAGTGTTGCCCGCCATATCTGGTTACGTGTGATGCCGATCGGATTAAATCTTTTCTTGAAAAGCATGAAGACATAATTTTGAAACCACTGGACGGTATGGGAGGGATTTCAATTTTCAGGGTTAAAGAAAATGATCCGAACTTGAATGTAATTATTGAAACTCTGACCAGGAATGGTCAAAGTCAGATCATGGTACAACGATTTATTCCTGAGATCTCAGAAGGTGATAAAAGAGTCTTACTGATCGAAGGAAAACCCATTGATTATGCATTAGCCAGAATCCCGGCCAAAGGTGAAACAAGAGGAAATCTTGCTGTCGGAGGACGGAGTGAAGGTGTCGCTTTATCTGATCGTGATCGCTGGATTTGTGATCAGGTCGGCGAAACTTTACGTGAAAAAGGTTTGATGTTTGTAGGACTCGATATCATTGGTGATTATCTGACAGAAATAAATGTGACCAGTCCAACTTGTATTCGCG
>JALSSM010000429.1 GCA_026984275.1 Gammaproteobacteria bacterium | reverse complement strand
CTGATGGTTCTTGGTTCAATACTGGTACGCATTACGGTAGGAGGGATCGTTTATAAATGTGCGACGATAGCTGCCGAGAAGGAAGTAGGTTTACTAAACTGGTTTGATATAACGGGTCTCACAGGTTCTTTAATCACGTTAGTTTTGCTTGATTTTATTATCTATGGTCAGCATGTCGCTTCACATAAAATCCCGATAATCTGGAAACTCCATCAGGTACATCATACGGATCTGGTTTATGACACAACAACCGGTGTTCGCTTTCATCCACTTGAAATCTTTTTCTCATTACTGGTGAAAATTGTTGCAGTTTTTATAATCGGAGCGGATCCGATCGCTGTGATCATTTTTGAAGTTATTCTTAATGTCTGTGCGGTCTTTAATCATGGCAATGTCAATCTTCCAGTGTCGCTTGATAAGCAGCTCAGGAAAATTCTTGTTACCCCGGACATGCACCGGGTACACCATTCTGTTTATAGAAATGAAACAGACAGTAATTATGGATTTTCGATTTCCATCTGGGACAGACTTTGTGGAACCTATACCGATCAACCACGGGATGGACATTTGAATATGGACATCGGCTTACCTTATGCAAGAGAACCAGCGCAACAGAAGTTTCAGAATGTTTTGATGTTGCCTTTCAGGAAGATCTCATCATCCTGAACAGGTTCCCATTTTGAAATTCCCGGACTCAAAAATTCTTATCTTTTGTAAAGCTCCGATTCCAGGTTTAGTTAAAACGCGACTTTATTCGGTTTTGTCACATCAACAGGCTGCTGAACTTCATATCAAACTGGCGACTGAATCAATCAATCAGGCGATTGAAAGTCAACTTTGTCCGGTAGAGCTCTGGTGTAGTCCTGACATCCGTCATCCGTTTTTTAAGCGTTTTAGAATTTGTTTACAAGAACAACAGGGGGACAATCTGGGTGAACGGATGAGTCAGGCATTCCTGCTTACACTTGATCAGAGTTCTTCTGCCATCTTGATGGGTACCGATTGTCCTTCATTAACAGCGGATGATCTCGAACAGGCATTAACCCGATTACAAGAAGGCAATGATGTCGTCATCGCTCCAGCAGAGGATGGCGGCTATCCACTCATAGGTCTGAAAAAAATGACCAATAACAGTCAATATCGATCTATTTTTGATGGTATAGACTGGGGAACATCAACAGTTTTTGATCAAACTATTTCAAGAATTGACGAATTAGAACTGTGTTATTTTCAATTGGCAATGCAATGGGATCTGGATCGACCAGATGATTTACAACGTTACCTTGACAACTAAAATCGGAATCATTAATCTCACTCGCCATGAAGGTTAGAATCACAACGCATTCAATGAATAAAACAGATTTGCTAAAACGCTGGCGACTCCTGTCTGTTTACTGCGGTCTGTAATTATTTCTTAAATAAAAAATAGCCGCGGATCCTGTCGCGACTATTTATCAAATTCTCTCAACAGTATCCCCGGCTCCAGCATGGAAATACTGTGAAAA
>JALSSM010000428.1 GCA_026984275.1 Gammaproteobacteria bacterium | reverse complement strand
TCGGGACTGACCATGCGAGCACAGGAAGATTAAATGATCGGGAAAAGGCGACAGCTCTGGCTCTTGATTATGTTCGTCGATACGGGTTTGATGAGGAGTTCTCTGCTAACTACACTTTGAGCGAAGAGCATGCGATGGACAAATATGCAACGGATACCGACGTTGAAAAAATGATGTCCCGAATTGAAGCCGAGACACGAGAATTGCTGATGACATGGAAATCTCTTCTTGTTGATCTGTCAGATGCTTTGCAGGCGAGAGGTAAGCTTGATGGTACAACTGTCGCCAAAATCGCAAAAGTTCACAACCTGGAAGTCTCAGTACAACCTGAAGGGCATCTTCATGTTCCCGATTATGCAAAGCGGTTGGAAAAAGAAAAACAAGATGTTAGAAAATAACATTTTTGCGAATGATAAAGATATTCTCTATCAAGCCAAATTTTGCTTCACCCAGTCACGAACGCTTTCTAAAGCAGTCGCGAGTTTTGAAGGATCATTACCACCGGCCTGAGCCATATCAGGGCGACCACCTCCTTTTCCATCAACCTGTTGGGCAACAAAGCTGATCAACTTTCCAGCCTGGATTTTATCGGTGGTGTCTTTAGTGACACCAGCAACGAGTTTAACTTTCTCACCTTCAACACTGGCCAGAACTATGGCAGCGGTTCCCAGTTTATTTTTCAGTTGATCCATGGTGTCGCGTAAAGTATTGATGTCAGCATCGTCGAGTTGTGCAGCAACCACTTTGATACCGTTAATTTCGACGGCATTTTCTGTCAGATCAGAACCGGACTGGCTGGCAAGTTTTCCTTTCAGCGCCTGTAGCTCTTTTTCCTGCTGGCGATTACGTTGCATGAGTTGTTCGATTTTATCTTCCAGGTTTTCAGGTGTTGCCTTTAATAAGGTGGCGATACGGTGAAGATTCTTCTCTGTTTCACCGATATAGGCCAATGCTCCTTCGCCTGTCAGTGCTTCTATACGCCGTACGCCAGAGGCAATCCCGGTTTCAGATACAATCTTGAAAAGGCCTATATCACCTGTGTGGTTGACATGTGTTCCACCACAGAGTTCGATGGAAAATTCCCCCATACTCAGCACTCTGACTTCATCATCATATTTTTCGCCAAACAATGCCATAGCGCCGGATTCCTGAGCTTTTTTCATGGACATGATCTTCGTTTCTACCGGAAGATTAGCGAGGATCTGTGAATTGACAAGATTTTCAATCTCATTGAGTTGTTCAGGAGTCACAGGGTCAGAATGTGAGAAATCAAAGCGCAAACGCTCAGCCGTTACGAGTGAGCCTTTTTGTAGTACGTGTTCACCAAGGATCTGTCGTAAAGCGGCATGTAGTAAATGGGTAGCGGA
Organism: Gammaproteobacteria bacterium; assembly: GCA_026984275.1. Taxonomy (GTDB): domain Bacteria; phylum Pseudomonadota; class Gammaproteobacteria; order CAJXQU01; family CAJXQU01; genus CAJXQU01. Next base: position 144 of record JALSSM010000428.1, on the reverse strand, counting down.
ATGATTTCTTTCGGTTGATCTTCGTTTCGTTTCGTCGACGCTGGCCTGTACTTTATCACCGGTTTTGAGCGTCCCGATCCGAACCGTACCCGTGTGCAGATGAACATCATTTTGTTTGCGGGTATTTTCTATATTAAACAATCC
>JALSSM010000427.1 GCA_026984275.1 Gammaproteobacteria bacterium | reverse complement strand
TGAATCCGACCCGGTTTTTCTGCACTTACCAGAGAAGCACTGACAATATTTTTTATGTCCCGTGCCATCTGTCGAGTCACTCCCTGAAGTTCGTTGACAGCGCCAGCAGCTTCGAAAAGAACGTCTCTCTGCTGTTCTATTTTCTGCTGGTTTTCTTCATACTCTTTTCTTAATTGCTCCCCTCTGGACTCTTCCTGTTGCAGTTCTGCAGTTACTTTTGCAAGTAGCGAGGCCTGTTTGTTTTTATTTTCCCTGAAGCGCTTGAGTCGTTCAGCATTTTCAATTTTTTCGGCAGCCCGTCCCTGGCGGACTTCATTAAGAAGATCGTCAAGTGTCTGAGGAGCGGCCATGCTGTTTGATGAAATCAAGAGTAAAGCAAAAACCAGGATATGACGAAGGCTCATTTCTCACCTCCGACTGTCTGATTTTTAAAGTCAAAAGAATTCAGAGGAATCTTTATGAGATCTGGTGGCGCCTCTTTTCTTGCGATACGTAATCCGTGGTTAATAGACTGGTTATATTCAGGTGGCAATCGATCCCATTGCCTGGTTTTTTTATTCCAGATACCGGTCTCCGTACCATCAAGGCTTGAATAGATTAATGCAACACGGCCAACACGGAGAAATTCTATCGATCTGTTCTCTCCGTTTATTTTAATCTCACCATTATAGGCTTCCAGTGTTCTTCCATAATCTGCTTCAATTTGATAAGCCTCAAGGATCCTGCGGTATTTTTCAGAAGTACTGATGGAAGGGTTATCAAGCATTTCTTTCAGACTGGTAATTCGCATTGCTCTTTCTTTTTCCAGAAAAGGAGTGTCCAGTTGAATAAAGCGGCTAAGGACTTTAACCATTTTCAACATCATGGGAACGATGGTTCTCTGTGCTTCTTTAGCGTTTTGTAACTGTCGATTAAAGGAGGCAAGTTCTTCCCGTTGCTTATCGACCAGTTTTTCCAGTTGATCGTTATAAACTCGAAGATCACCTAACTGAACGGTCGCTTGTTGATACGCCTGTACCATGTCCAGTTTCTGATTTGCCAGCTGATCAATTTCTTTTTGTGTTTCGACAGTTTCCTGTTGTCCTTCAAGACGTATTTCCAGTGCAGAATCAATCGGTCCTTCAGCAATAGATTGCATAGGGAAGAATAGAAAGAGTGTGGGGATCAGGAATTGGTATTTGCAGGTCATGTGTGTATAAACTTAAGTAAAGAAGAGAAAAGGTCTGAAAAAAATCATGATCCTTAATTAATTATTATTGGTGGATTTTATCATGGACTGATATTCAGGTGAGGGATTGGGTTCGGGAAAAATTCCTGAGATTTTAAGTCGAAAAGTCCTGAAGAAAGTAATGCCAAATTATTCACTAAATATTCGAAGTATTGCTTTTTTTTCCTGTTGTAGTCTTATATTGCTGATATTTGAATGAGTCACCACTGAAATATTTATAACTGCAAGTAACATCCATTGATTTTCCTCAAGTTGGACAGCGTTAACAACCTGCCCAATAACCGTCTCTGCCTCAGAGTCGTCCTCTGATGTGATCAAAGGTGAACCTGGTTTGATCGGGCTGTTTGCGCTGACAGTTGCTTTATAAAGCTGTTTCTTTAATTCACCCCGGTATTTGACCCGGGCAACAATTTCCTGTCCGGGATAACAGCCTTTTTGAAAACTGAGACCACCAAGCTGTTCCAGATTAAGCATTTGAGGCAGGAACATATCCGCTGTATCAGGTAATATTTCGGGAACACCTGCCATTATATCCAGTAAATTCCAATGATTATTTTCTTTTGAGCTTTCTATAGATAAAGTATCAATTTCCAGATTATTATTTCCAGAAATGATCAGGAAGCGTGGAATCGGGGCTGGAATATTTATGACGAGATTATCTTCAACTTTAGCGATTGATTTGTCGTTATCTGGAAAATCAGAGAAGAGTCGATCAGACTTTTTTCCATACAGGCCATAAATAAATTTTTCTGAAGACTCGCGAATTCTGACGTCTGCCCGTAAAACATACATCTGCAATTTTTTAAGGAATGTTTTGGTTTGTACAGTTGGCAATATGAGCTGAAAGGTTTTATTAACACACCAGATCCGGAATGTATAAAGAACACGACCTTTTATGGAACACCACGAACCGAGACTGGAGATATTATCGGCAAGTGTTTTCAGATCATTGGTGAATTGATTATTGAGAAACTCACGTGCGTCTTTGCCCTCAATTTCGATGAGATCATATTGATCGAGTTTGATTAGATGTGGTTCTTTAAAAATATCAGGCAAGGTCATTTTTATGAGCCAATGGGTTTATCGAAAGTATTTTGTAATTGGCTGATAATATTTGCGTGTGACTCATTTTCTGGAGTGGAACGTCCCATTATCCATGAAAAGATAATGGGGTCTTCAACGTTAAGGAAATCCTGAAAGGCTAACTGCTCCTGTTCAGAGAGTGAGTCATAATCGCTTTCAAAGAATCTGTTGATCACTAAATCAAGTTCTTTCATTCCGCGGCGGCATAGCCAGCGGACACGATTACGATCATTCATGATCCTTATGTGCCTTTCATCACCTGTAATTTTTTGATTTCAGCAATGGCTTTGGCCGGGTTCAGACCCTTAGGGCAGGTATCTGTACAGTTCATAATTGTATGGCAACGATAAAGTTTGAATGGATCTTCAAGTTCTTCCAGACGTTCACCGGTCGCCTCATCACGGCTGTCAGCTATCCAGCGATAGGCCTGTAACAATGCTGCCGGGCCAAGATAGCGATCGCTGTTCCACCAGTAACTTGGGCAACTTGTCGAGCAACAGGCACAAAGAATACATTCATAAAGCCCATCCAGTTTTGCACGATCCTCTTTTGATTGTAAACGTTCTTCGTCTTCAGGAGGCGTTGGACTTTCAGTTTGCATCCAGGGCTTGATCGATGCGTACTGAGCATAGAAATGAGTCAGATCCGGCACCAGATCTTTGACCACCGCCATGTGGGGAAGAGGGTAGACTTTGACTTCACCATCCACATCTGCAATCGCTTTTGTGCAGGCGAGTGTGTTACGGCCATCAATATTCATGGCACAGGAGCCACAAATGCCTTCGCGACAGGATCGTCGTAATGTCAGTGTGGGATCCAGATCATTTTTGATATGCAGTAATGCATCAAGCACCATCGGGCCACAATTATTGAGGTCGATCTCAAAGGTGTCCATCCGAGGGTTCTCTCCGCTGTCAGGATCCCAACGATAGATCTTGAAGATTTTTTTCTTCAGTGAGTTACTGGCTGCGGTAACTGTCTTGCCGGTGCCAATTTTTGAATTTTCTGGAAGTGTAAATTCAACCATATCTTCTTTCCTTTATTTGTCGCTTAATACACGCGGGCTTTTGGCTTGATGTATTCGATTTCATTAGTGAGTGTGTATGTATGAACTGGGCGATATTCAAATGACACACTCCAGTCATCATTAAGATTTGCGAGCGTGTGTTTCATCCAGTTTTCATCGTCTCGATCAGGAAAATCTTCACGAGCATGTGCGCCACGACTTTCTTCACGGTTCAGTGCGCCATGAATACTGACAGCCGCACATTGCAACAGGTTTTCCAGTTCCAGAGTTTCAACCAGATCGGTATTCCAGATCAGAGAACGATCGGAGACCTGAACATCGGTAAATGAGTCACAGACTTCTTTTAGTTTATCAATACCTTCCTGCATGACGTCACCGGTTCTGAAAACGGCGGCATTGTTTTGCATGGTGCGTTGTAAATTATCGCGGATTTTGGCCGTCGGTGTGGTGCCACTGGCATTTCGGGCTTTATCGAAACGTGCCACCAGCTTATCTACTGCACCTTCAGGCAGTGGTGTATGTGGTTGTCCTGGTTCGACCTTTTCAGCGGCCCTGATCGCTGCTGCACGACCGAAAACGATCAGATCGAGTAGTGAGTTTGAACCCAGCCGGTTAGCGCCATGTACAGACACACAGGCTGCTTCACCAATGGCCATTAGACCCTGAACAACATGATCAGGATCTTTGTCCTTCAGTGTCACGACTTCACCATGATAGTTAGTGGGAATACCGCCCATGTTGTAGTGCACCGTTGGTATGACGGGAATAGGTTCTTTGGTGACATCGACGCCCGCAAAAATTTCTGCAGATTCTGCGATCCCCGGCAGACGTTCGTTAATCACTTCCGGACCAAGATGTTCAAGATGCAGATGGATATGATCCTTGTCTTTACCCACACCACGACCTTCGCGGATTTCTATGGTCATTGATCGACTGACCACATCACGAGAGGCGAGATCTTTCGCATTAGGGGCATATCGTTCCATGAAGCGCTCGCCTTCCGAGTTAGTCAGATAGCCACCTTCTCCACGAACGCCTTCTGTGATCAGGCAGCCTGATCCATATATACCGGTTGGATGGAACTGAATAAACTCCATATCCTGTAAAGGCAAACCAGCACGCAAAACCATGGCATTACCATCGCCAGTACAAGTATGTGCAGAAGTACAGGAGAAATATGAACGTCCATATCCGCCTGTGGCCAGTACTGTTTCATGTCCACGAAACAGGTGCAAAGTCCCATCTTCCAGACACCAGGCGAGTACGCCTCTACAGTTTCCATCATCATCCATCACCAGATCCAGCGCGAAGTATTCAATGAAGAATTCGGCATCATGTTTCAGGGATTGTTGATAGAGTGTATGGAGAATAGCATGGCCTGTTCTATCGGCTGCGGCACACGTTCTTTGTGCGATACCTTCACCAAAATTGGTCGTCATGCCACCGAATGGGCGCTGATAAATTTTCCCTTCGTCAGTACGCGAGAAAGGTACGCCATAATGCTCAAGCTCGATAACTGAAGGCACCGCTTCGCGGCACATGTATTCAATCGCATCCTGATCACCAAGCCAGTCAGAACCTTTGACAGTATCGTACATATGCCATTGCCAGCTATCTTCACCCATATTCCCGAGTGATGCACTCATGCCACCCTGAGCAGCAACAGTATGACTCCTGGTTGGGAAAACTTTGGTCAGGCATGCTGTTTTCAGGCCTTTTTGAGCCATGCCGAATGTTGCTCGAAGCCCGGCGCCGCCGGCACCGACTACGACCACATCGTATTTATGTTCAATGATTTTATATTCGTCGGTCATGGAACCTTAATCTCCCGTAGCGATCAACAAAACAGAAACAATACTGGCGAGGCCTAATAATATTGAACCGAATTGGGTTATAAGCAAAAGTGTAATTTTCATGCCAGTTGCCTGGACGTAATCTTCAATGACGACCTGCAAGCCGAGAGCCATGTGATAAAAAAGGCTAAACAGAAGCAGGATTAACAAAGAGGCAGACCAGGGATTTTGAACCCAGGCAACCAGATCCGCATGGGGTTTGCCAGCAAGACAAATAATGCCACTAATAAACCAGATACTAAGAGGGACCAGAGCAATCGCTGTGAGCCGTTGAGCTTTCCAGTGATGGGCACCTTCTTTGGCAGAACCCAGACCACGTGCTTTGGAAAGTGGTGTATTCATACTCATGACGCACCTCCTGCAAGGGCAATCACCCAGGTAAGCAGTGTCAAAACAACCGATGCAATTAAAACCGCTTTAGCTGTTTTTTCGACATCTGCCTTATCAAAACCTTTTCCCGCATCCCAGAACAGGTGTCGAATGCCATTACAGAGATGAAAAAAGAAGGCAAAACTCCACAGAAATAGCAGAATTTTACCGAACCATGAACCGAGGAAACCATTCACAGTGGTATAAGATTCAGCACCCGTAGCTGCAGCTATCAGCCACCAGGCCAATAACAAAGTGCCTACGGACAAGCCAACTCCCGTCATACGGTGGCTGATGGAAATAATCCCCGTCAATGGAAGTTTGTAAACATCCAAGTGCGGAGATAACGGTCGGTTTTGTGACGACATAGCGTAGTTACCTTTACCTTAATAATTATAATTAAAAATCAATACAGCGACCCTTGAACTCCCAGTCTCCATAACGTGTGGGTTCCAGCCCCTGAGTACGACCACCGATTTCTTTTGGCTGATCGTTGGTCGATGACACGGCCGTTGTTTCTTTTTTTATTGAGACTTCTTCTATGGATTGTTCTGAGCCACTCTGCAATGTTATTTTATTATCCTGATTTATGTTATTCATCCAATTAACTGTATCTATTGCAGACAAGAAGGATAGTATCTTTTCATCAGCAACTTATTTCAAGCCCTACTTATCAAATACAAAGAGATTTTATTAAGAGTTTACATGAACCCCTTTACCGTAACACTTAAAATCACACCGGGTTTTTCCAGAACTCTTTTTCTGGTGTTGATCAGTGTTGCTTTTGTGGCAATGATTGTGATCATGAGTCTGCCGTTACCCTTATCGGTAAAACTTGCCGGTTCTCTGATCATATTGATCTGGTTAGTTGTGGTTCTACGGGAGCATTGCTGGCATCTGGATCAGGCAATCAGGACGGCGACATTAAGAACAGATAATTCGTGGCTCGTCTCATTCGATGGGCAAGAGCCGGTCAAAGCTGATCTCTTGCCGGAGTGTCTTGTTCAGCCCTGGCTGACAGTGCTTGTCTTCAGAATGCCTGATCGACGAAGAAAGTCATTGATCCTGGTCAGGGACAATGTCGATGCAGATACTTTCCGAAGATTAAGAGTCAGGCTGAAGAATAGTGACTAACGATTGGATAAATAATCCAAAGCATCCATTGGGTGTTCAATCAAGCCATCTGCCTTCCACTGATCAGGCTTGTCATTTGGCCCCAGATAACCAAACAATGCGACGAGCGACTTCATTCCCGCATTCCTTGCGGCTTCAATATCACGACGGGCATCTCCAATATAAATACATTCTTGTGGAGCAAGCTCAAGTAATTTTGCGGCATGGAATAAAGGTTCTGGATGGGGTTTTGAATAAGCCGTCGTATCTCCACTGACAATGCAATGGGTTCTTGCTGTGATACCCAGTTGTTCCATTAACGGGTTGGTGAATCTTTCAGGCTTGTTGGTTACAATTCCCCAGGCAATATTATCCTGATCCAATTTATCAAGAAGATCATCTATACCATCGAAAAGACGGGTGTATTGGGCGATATTCTTACGATAGTTTTCCAGCAACTTGTCTTTCAATAAAGAAAACTCAGGATCGGAGTCATCCAGCTCAAACCCAAGTCTGATTAAAGCATGTGCACCA
>JALSSM010000426.1 GCA_026984275.1 Gammaproteobacteria bacterium | reverse complement strand
GACGAAGTCGATCCCGCTGGCAATCCCTGGGCCGCTCTGTCACCTACCTATAAAGCTCGCAAAGAAAAGAAACGACCGGGTGTCGGGATACTCGTCTATGATGAAATCATGAAAAATCTTGCATCAGAAGTCGATGACGATGAAATACGGATCGGGACCAATCGAATATACGGCGCCACCCACCAGTTTGGTGATCCTGATCGCAATATCCCCGCCCGGCCCTTCCTCGGGTTTTCTGATGACGATCAGGATAAGGCCATCGAGATCCTGGAAGAACATCTGAACAGATTATTGAACTGGAAATAAAAAAGGCCCAACCATCCAATGGTTGAGCCTTCGAGGTACATGCTTAAAACACCCTTTTCGCAATAGGGTGATCTCGGAGTACAAAATCACTACGCAGAGCAAGTTAAACACTGTCTCAAGCGAAAAAAAATCACGTAAGTTCCTTTTAACATTGATTTTTTTCTGTTTTTATCTGTCTAACCATCAAGTTACCAGCAGTTTTCACAGATTTCGACCGCCTCAGATGCCCTGTAAGCGGTCTTTTGCTGTTCACTGCTATGATGACATTCCGAAAAATAGTTAAAAGCGCACGGAAAAATTTAAACGGTGTTTGGAGAGGGTTATACTGCAAAGTGTCGCATTGATTCTAATTCTTTCGTCAATCTGAATTGTTATCATGCTTCCACCTCACTGATTTTGTGATCAACTTTTTCCTGAATGCTACCGTTTTTTTCTTCACAGTCATGGTGCACGTGCGGCCTGCTGGGTTGTTGACACTCGATGGCCTGGCGGCCAAATGAGGTGAGTTCAGCGATATACAGATCATGGACAACGGTGATCAGCACCAGGCCGTTGGTCTGCAGCCAGAACAGATCGGTACGCAAATCGGCCTGACCGACATCAATGAAGGCATCGTGCAGGATCATCTTGAGTATGATCTCGTTCATGCGGTTGTCATGGGCCTGATGAAGGATTTCGAGGATCAACAGGCGGCGATCCACCTGCTGGACGACGGCATCGAGCCGTGGAAGGGTTTGTGTGTTCATCTGTTTTCTCCTTGAGAATTTTCTAAGTTCAAAGGTGGCCAGGCGCTTAGAAACCGCTCAAGGAGACGGCCCGGGGTATTCCCCGAAGGTCTTGTATTTCCCCGAACACCCGGCCATAAAACAGATAGATACAAAAAAACCGCAGATCTGTCGGGTGCGGTGTCCGCCTTGAAAGGGTTTCTAAGCCCTGAGTAAAAAGCCTCGCACAGTTCGTGCCAGGCGTCAACAGGTTGATGTCACAAAATGTTCTTAGGCGCTGTATCGACATTTTGATTCACATGGTTTAACCTGATCATTCTCCCCCCTTATCTTCCCCGCTGAAACGTTTCAGCTTCCGGGTTGATCCTCACTCCATCAAACTACCTGCGACATGAAGAAGTCGCAGCACAAAAAACTACATCAGTCAGTCGCCGCGCTGGCTTTTCAGCTTTCCGGCTCTGGCTCCGAGATCCATCTGTTGCC
>JALSSM010000425.1 GCA_026984275.1 Gammaproteobacteria bacterium | reverse complement strand
CTGATCGAATTCGAAGAGAGTATCCGCGTACTGGTAATTGGAGCGCGAGGAAAAGTTCATGAAGATCAGGCTCATCAGATTGGAGCAAAGTTAGAATCTATGATCCGTTCTTTACATCGGCCAATCTTGGTCACCTACGAAGTATTTAAAACACCACAACAGATCATGATTGCCTACGATGGAAGTGCTGGCGCTGATAAAGCAGTCGATATTGTTGTAAACAGTCCACTTTATAAAGGGCTTAGCTGTCACCTCGTTTATGTGGATAAAAAAGGAGCATCTAATCGTACTCTTGAGGAAGCGGCAGATAAACTCCGTGCTGTTGATATGGAGATCATTACTGCCAACTTACAGGGCAATCCGGAAAATGAGCTTTGTGCATACCAGACGGAACAGGACATTGATATGACGATCATGGGTGCTTTCAGCCACACCAGGATTCATGATCTAATACTGGGCAGCTTCACGGTGAAAATGCTACTCAATACAAACACACCTTTGCTTTTACTCAGGTAAGAAATTCTGAGATCAGCGTCATTTATGTGATAAGTTTCCTGGCAAGTATGCGTGCTTTATCACGACTCTTTTCTGGCAGTTTCATGTGTTCTTCATTAACAAGCCCCACCCAGAGCACTCCGATCGGTTTTGCACTCAGTAATTTTGCCAGCATCTTTAATGCCGCCAGCGCTCCTGTGAAATATTTTCCCATCCATGCAGGTGCGGCAGAAGATGATACAAGTACAACCTTTTTTGTCCTTTTTTTATTTCTCATTTTGGGCATCGGACTCCCCCATGGCCAATATCCAAAACCAACACACCTTTCCATAAATTTTCGTGTTAATGCATTGAGATTATTCATGTTGACTGGAGCGCCAATGACAAGATAGTCGGTGTCTTCGATTTCCTTCAGAATGACTTCCATCTCATCATCCAGAATACATTTCCCTCTCTCTTTCCCTGGTGGCTGCATACAGGTACGACAATTAGTACAGAACTCAATATGACAATCAGAAAGATAGATCTTTTTTGTTTCGATATTTTGATTTTCTACTTCTGCCAGTATCTCGGAGATAGCCGAATCAATCATACCTTCTTTTCGATAGCTTCCAACGATGGCGATAACTTTTTTCTTGACAGACATGATGTCACCTCAGTCTATACATCATGGATCAGAGATCACTCAATTCGATCTTTTCACCCCATTTTGCAATCCTGACTGGTGCGTGAAACTCCTGCCGTAAACGGGTCGCCAAAATATCCTGCGCCTCTGTTTCACCATGAACCAATAATAGGGGTGGGCGATTTTTGAAGTGTTGGTACCATTCACATAGCCCATCCTGATCAGCGTGTGCTGAGAGTCCTCCGACGGTGTGGACTGTTGCTCCAACAACAATCGTCTCACCCCACAGGCGGATATGTTTTGCCCCATCAACCAGCGATCGTCCCAGTGTTCCTCTGGCCTGAAAGCCGGAGATCACTACATGACAGTTCCGTCGCCAGATATTATGTTTGAAATGATGTTTGATACGGCCTCCATTACACATGCCGCTACCAGCAATAATGATGGCACCGGAGCGCATATTATTCAGTTGCATGGACTGTTCAGATGTCATGCTCATGGTCAGGTTGGGTAACAGCTTCGTCATCTGATGCCCACCTAATAACACGGTTGCTTCTTTATCATAAAGATCGTGATGCTTCGTATAAATTTCTGTTGCATCGATGGCCATCGGGCTATCCAGATAGATCTGCCAACGATCTATCTGCCATTCTTTGTAATATTTTTTGAATAGGAAAAGAATTTCCTGAGTTCGTCCTACAGCAAAAGCCGGAATTAAAACATTACCTTTGCTCTTAAAAGCGGCTTCAAGTATTTCTTTAAGTTCAACAACAGTCTTTTCCATTGGTTTATGTAACCGATCACCGTAAGTGCTTTCCATGATCACCTGATCAGCCTCGGAAATAGTACTAACATCACGCAAAATTGGCACACCATTTTGTCCCAGATCACCACTGAAAACGATCTTGCGTTTAACACCTTTTTCTTCCAGCCACAGTTCTACTATGGCCGAACCAATGATGTGACCAGCATCTTGCAGGCGAACAGTAATGCCGGGAAGGATTTCTCTGGTCTGATCGTACTCAAGATCCTGAAAATGTGGGATGGTTTGTTCGACATCATCAAGATCATAAAGTGGCTTTACCAGAGAGAGATGTTTTCTTTCCCGTTTACGGTTTTCCCAGTCTGCATCACGTTCAGCAAGATAAGCCGAATCTCTCAACATGATTTTGCACAGATCGCAGGTTGCCCGATGTGTATAAATGGGACCGCTATAACCCGATTTAATCAGTAACGGTAATCGACCGGAATGATCAATGTGTGCATGGCTCAGAACAACGGCATTAATCTCCTCTGGGTCGAAAGGAAATGGTTCACGATTACGTTCTTCATCTTTTGCACGGCCCTGTATCATCCCGCAATCCAGTAAGATCTTTTGACCATTTACTTCGATCAGATGACAAGAACCGGTGACCTCCCCTGCCGCCCCAAAACATTGGATATACATGTCAGATTTCCTCCTGATTTAAGCGGGTTATCCCTTCAGCAATAAGTGGCGCTAATGAAATAACGTTACTGCTGTGTTCGACACTGTCAGTACTCCAGATCTGATCAACACCAGCAGCCCTGATGATTCCAAGTGCATCATTCATAAACAGAGCATGTGTCACGAGAACGCTGACAGCATTAACACCCTTTTCAAATAATATTTTTGTGGCCGCCGCCAGCGTATGACCGGAACTCGCGATATCATCAATCAGAATGGCATCACGATTATTATATTGATAGTCAGGTAGAGTGATCTCAACGGCCGTATCGCCGTGTCGAATTTTTTCTGCAACGACAAAATCCAGGTCTCCCGGCCTTGCCACTTCACGAACCCATTGTTCAGATTCTCCATCGGGGCCGATCAGCAATGCCTGTGGGTTATTCGTCATAATGAACTGTCCGATCAACTCAGATGCGGATAATGCCAGAGCCTGATCAGCCGGGATCGCCTGTTGTAAATTATGTACGCGGTGCAAATGTGGATCGACGGTGATCAGCGCATTAAAAAGCCCAGCCAGAAATTTGCCGATAATTTGCTGGCTGATTGCCTGCCCGGCCAAGAATGCCTTGTCCTGACGCATGTAACAAAGATACGGTGCTACCAGTGTCAGGTATTTTACACCCTGATTACGTGCTGCTTCTGATAACAACAATAATTCGATCAGTTTTGAATTAGGTCTATCAAGGCTTTGGTAAACGATCACTTTTTCAGATAAATTCTGCGGTAATTGCACCAGACTTTCGCCATCGGGAAAATGATGCAGAGCGACTTTCGCCACCGGACAACGGATCAGATCTGCCAGTTGCTCAGCTTTAGAAAAGGATTCAGGAAAGGCTAAAACTTGCATCAGAATTCCACGTATTGCCGCGGTGCTTTTTCCAAATCACCAATTTGATAACCATCATTCTGTTCAGCCATGGTTCTGGCAAAGCGAAAATCAGCCGGAAAGACGGCATGAATACGATATATTGGCTCGCCCTTTGAGACCGGATCATTGAGTTTTTTCAACAGATCAACACCCGCACCTTTGTCCATCGGTGCGCCTGCCAGTCGGGCAATCCTTGCGATCTGATAGTTATCAATCCCGATGATATAGCCATCCTCCGGGGCACAGATCTCTACAGTAAGCGATCCGGGTACAAAAGATTCTTCCTGACGACCTTGTGCTTCGATAATCGATTCCATTCTTGATAGTGCACGTCCGGAATCAAGTATATCCCGTGCCAAATTAAATCCTGTTCCGCCACGAACATCCGGATCAAATTCCAGCACTCGTCCTGCCAGGCGAAGGGCTTTTTGTCGTAGATCATAAGGTGCATCCGGGTCATTATTTAGCACCTGCATCACATCCCGGGCTTCCAGTACAGGGCCAACACCACGTCCAATCGGCTGGCGACCGTCTGTAATAATGACCTGCAGATGCAAGCCAAGACGATCGCCGACAAATTCAAATAATTTACGCAGCGTTAAAGCTTCCTGCATGTGCCTGACCTTGGCGGTTGGGCCTACAGGAATATCGATCAACAAATGTGTTGATCCTGCGGCGAGTTTTTTGGACAGGATCGAAGCCACCATCTGGCTTCGCGAATCAATCTCCAGTGGACGTTCAACCGAGATCAGCATGTCGTCCACCGGTGCCAGTTTTGCCGTTCCACCCCAGGCAAGACATCCACGTTGTTTGTGCACAATACCACTGAGAACTTCTGGTAACAGATTAACATTAGCCAGCACTTCCATGGTGTCGGCGGTTCCGGAAGGTGAAGTGATGGCCCGGCTGGATGTTTTTGGGATCAATATGCCATGTTCAGCAACAATCGGCACCACCAACATGGAGGTGCGATTACCGGGGATACCACCAATACAATGTTTATCTACCACAAAGGACTCATGCCAATCGAGCCGTTCCCCACTCTCAAACATGGCCCGGGTCAGATCAAGTACTTCATCGCGATCCATGCCAGATTCGGTCGCCGCCACCAGAAAGGCTGCCATTTCCATTCTCGAATAACGCTTTTCTGTAATATCTTTTGCGATGGCACGAAAATCTTTCAGATCAAGTTTTTCTCCCGCAATCTTGCGACGTACGGCATCCATTGATCGTGGTGGTTCTGCATGAGAAACACGAACTGCTACACCAGCCTCCAGACCCAGTTGATCAAATGCCTGCTCTGATAAACCAAGCTCGTCACAAGCAACAATCGCTTCATCATCAACCACATTAAGCACAGCCAGAATTCGTTGACCGTCTGCACTGATCTCAATTTTGGACAGAGCCTGGAATCCTTCTGCCCGATAGATAGAACACTGTCGATTGAGATAGGCAACATTCTCACGATAGGTGTCGATCGCAATCCGTCTGATCTTGAGTGTCTCTATTGGTTGAGAATCTTTATTTGCTCTCGATCTGGCCATTGTCTTAAGCACCTTTTCTTTTTGTTTAGATCATTCTGCACCGATTAACAGGTTAAAACCTGATCCTGATCATTCATCAAGCATTCTTTTGATTTCATCTTCACCAAGAGGTTCAGGGTGTTTGACACGTAGACTATCGGACCACTCCTGGGCAAAATCTCGCTGTAAAACACTGTTCATGGCCGCCGTAAAAATCATGGCGATCAAGGCACCAAGACTGGCCAGTGCCATATCTTTATGTGCATCCCAGACATCACCCTGAGTGCCCAGGTAAGCCATCCCGAGATCACCACCAAATAACAAAGCGACACCCCACTCCACCAACTCATATAACATGGACGTCGACATGGTCAGATCCAATGGCAAAAAATAACCCCAGAACCCTTTTACATTAACAATACGAATAAAAACTTCCCGAATGGGATAAGCCAGTAACAAGCCATACGTAAAGTGGATAACGCGATCAAAATTATTGCGCTCCCAACCCACGATCTCATTGAAGGTTTTTCCAGTGAATGACTGAAACCACTGATCATAAGGTACTTCGGCATAGGTATAATGAGCACCGATAGTATGCAACCCCAGAAATATAAAAATCAGCGTATATGAGATCCGTGACAATGGAAATTTCCTGAACGTTGTAATGATGAAAATAATAGCTGCAACGGTCAGTACATTTTCCAGCATCCAGTCATGTCGATATAAGGGTTTTATCGCGAGAGCGATCCACTCAATAGCAAACAGGATAAGAAGGATGGTCAGATAATTTTTATGCTTTATTTTCATTATTCTTGCGCTTCATCAATCTGAAGAAATATAAGAGTAATATAATTGCATTATGCCTGAAACCAGCTATTTACATCAGATCCTGATTCTTCTTGCTGCTGCCGTGATTGCTGTTCCTGTTTTTCAGCGACTGGGAATGGGCACCGTTCTCGGCTACCTTATCGCCGGTGCGATCATTGGTCCCTGGGGACTTGAGTTTATTCATGAAGTAGAAGATATACGACATATCGCCGAGTTTGGTGTGATCTTCCTGCTTTTTTTAATCGGCATTGAACTGAAGCCGTCACGTTTGTGGACAATGCGACGAATGGTTTTCGGTCTTGGTTCTACACAGATTCGCATCATCGGACAGGTTCTTTCAGAATCACCCTTGTTACAGAACGCCTGGTTCATAATTGACCATCACATCAGGTTATTTATGCTCGAGCACATGATCGTGAACACTGTCAAAGACTGCTCAGGGCAGGTGCTACCATCGCTATTTCAGAAACGATGGAAACCTGCCTTCAACTTGGCCACCTGACACTTGAGGCCACAGGAACCCCGGAAACTGAGATAGATCAACTACTGGCAACGTATCGTCTGGAATACTATGCAGATATTGAAGACAAGTAATCACATGACGGTTATGGAAAATAATATGACAGATACCAGCCGCTCACTGAATACCTGTACAGAACCTGTTAGTCAGGTTCTGGAACGTCTGCAGAGCTCTGTTCACGGGCTGACCCAACAGGAAGCTGCGGCAAGACTTAAAAAATATGGCTCAAACACCTTGCCGCGAAGTGAGTTGCCCAGTCTGACAAAAATATTCATACGCCAGTTTGCCAGTCCATTGATCTATGTCCTTATTGCGGCAGCGGTTGTCTCAATTGTTATTCATGAATTTTCAGATGCAGCTTTCATTGGTGCCGTGTTGTTGATCAATGCCGTGATTGGAATGCTGCAGGAATTTTCTGCGCAAAAATCTGCGGATGCTCTACAAAACCTGGTCACAACAAAAGTGCGTGTGTTGCGTGAAGGTGATGCCTATGAGATTAATTCTGAAGATCTGGTTCCCGGCGACATCGTGTTGATGGAATCAGGCGATCGTGTTCCAGCCGATATCAGATTGATCAACAGTCATGATCTGGAGATTGATGAATCGTTATTAACCGGAGAATCTCAGGCCGTCCTGAAAGATGCTGGTGCTTTGCTCACTGAGGATTGTGTGCTTGGTGACAGAGTTAACATGGCTTATGCCGGAACAATGGTGAACCGTGGTCGTGGTTCAGGTGTAGTTGTCGCCACGGGTCTGTTTACAGAGCTGGGCAAGATAGCTCGATCAGTTCTGGGCAAATCTTCTGCGAAAGCACCATTGCAAGTTCGCATGGATATTTTCACACACCGTGTGGCAAACCTGGTTGGACTGGCAGTTTTGATCATGTCCGCAATCACCTTCTCTCGTGGAATGCCTCTCA
>JALSSM010000424.1 GCA_026984275.1 Gammaproteobacteria bacterium | reverse complement strand
AAGGCCAGTTGTCTGATATTGATAAGCTGCGCCAGTTATTTGAAGCCTTTAACCATAAGCAGGATATTCTACACCTGCTTGATCAGGCGCTGGAAGGACAGGGAATACAACTATTTATCGGTGAAGAATCCGGCTATGAGGCATTGGATGATTGTAGTATCGTCACCTCAACTTATGAGGCTGACGGTGAAGTTCTTGGTGTACTTGGGATTATCGGTCCAACACGAATGTCCTATGAAAAGGTGATCCCGATTGTTGATGTCACAGCAAAAATTCTTGGATCGACCTTGAAATCGCTGAATTAGAACCTATATAGATAATTATTTTTTGTCACTGGAGACAAGTTAACAAATGACTAATGACAACGATCCTTTAAATGAGCAGTTAAAAGATCCAACCGAAGAAATTCTTCAGGAAGAAGCAATGAAAAGTGAAGAATCAGGTGGGCCGAAAGGTGAACTTGAAAGTCTGCAACAGCAACTCGAAGAAGCTCAGAAGAAAGCCGATGAGAACTGGGAGATCGCCTTGCGTGCTCAGGCTGAAACCGAAAACGTACGAAAACGTGCGGTGAAAGATGTTGAAAGTGCACATAAATATTCAGTAGAAAAACTCGTGAATGAATTCCTGCCAGTTAAGGATAGTCTTGAACTGGGACTCAATGCCTCAGATCAGGCTGATGTTAAGAGTCTGGTAGAAGGCATGGAGTTGACTTTAAAATCATTTTCAAATGCATTGGAGAAATGTGGTGTAGAAGAAATCGATCCAGTGAGTGAAAAATTTGATCCGGAGCTGCATCAGGCCATGACGATGGTCGAAAGTCCCGATGTGGAATCTGGCACTGTGATTGAAGTGATGCAAAAAGGTTATAAATTGAATGATCGATTAATTCGACCAGCCATGGTGGTGGTCGCTAAATAAACTTTGGAAAAGTTAAGAGGGAAGTCTTGATAAATCAAAGAACATCCCCATATCTGAACCAACTATTAAATTTCGCTTAGGAGAATTAAACAATGGGTAAAATTATCGGAATCGATCTGGGGACAACCAACTCTTGCGTTGCAGTGTTAGATGGTGGTACTCCCAAGGTTATAGAAAATGCTGAAGGTGGTCGAACTACACCATCGATTGTTGCATATACAGATGATAACGAAGTATTGGTTGGTCAGTCGGCTAAACGTCAGGCTGTCACAAATCCAAATAATACTTTGTTTGCGATCAAACGTCTGATCGGACGTAAATTCAAAGATGAAGTGGTCCAACGTGATATCAAAATGGTGCCATACAATATTGTCGCAGCAGACAATGGTGATGCCTGGGTAGAAGTCAATGGCAAGAAAATGGCACCTCAGGAAATCTCAGCCAAGATTTTGCAGAAAATGAAAAAGACGGCAGAGGATTATCTGGGTGAAGATGTCACTGAAGCGGTCATCACCGTTCCTGCCTACTTTAATGATTCACAACGGCAGGCAACAAAAGATGCCGGTAAGATCGCCGGTCTTGATGTAAAACGTATTATCAATGAGCCAACGGCGGCGGCACTGGCTTTTGGTATGGATAAGAAAGAAGGCGATGCCACGATTGCAGTTTATGATCTGGGTGGTGGTACTTTTGATATTTCGATCATTGAAATTGCCGATGTTGATGGTGAGCACCAGTTTGAAGTGTTGTCCACAAATGGTGACACTTTCCTCGGTGGTGAAGATTTTGACTCGCGTGTAATAGAATATCTCGCTGATGAATTCAAGAAAGAGCAAGGTGTCGATCTACACAATGATCCATTAGCATTGCAACGTCTGAAAGAAGCGGCCGAGAAAGCCAAGATCGAACTGTCTTCCAGCCAGCAAACGGATGTCAATCTCCCATACATCACGGCTGATGCCAGTGGACCGAAACATCTTAATATCAAGTTGACTCGTGCCAAACTGGAATCACTGGTGGAAGAATTGATCCAGCGTACCAAGAAGCCTTGTGAAATAGCGTTGAAAGACGCTGGTGTTTCTGCTTCGGAAATCACTGATGTCATTCTGGTGGGTGGGCAAACCCGCATGCCGAAAGTGCAGGAAGTTGTGACTGAAATCTTCGGTAAAGAACCACGAAAAGATGTGAATCCTGATGAAGCTGTTGCGTTGGGTGCAGCGATTCAGGGTGGTGTCTTAGGTGGTGATGTTAAAGATGTTCTGCTGCTGGACGTAACACCACTGTCTCTTGGGATTGAAACCATGGGCGGTGTCATGACCAAGCTGATTGAAAAGAATACCACGATCCCAACCAAGGCTACTCAGGTATTTTCGACCGCTGAAGATAATCAGACGGCGGTCACTGTTCATGTCTTACAGGGTGAGCGTGAAATGGCCAGCGGTAATAAATCACTGGGTCGATTTGACCTGTCGGATATTCCACCTGCGGCACGTGGGGTTCCACAGATCGAAGTGACTTTTGATATTGATGCCAATGGTATTTTGAATGTATCTGCTAAAGACAAGGCAACGGGTAAAGAGCAGTCAATTGTCATCAAGGCCTCCAGTGGGCTTTCTGAAGAAGAAGTTGAAAAGATGATCAAAGATGCAGAAGCCCATGCGGAAGAAGATAAAAAACTTCACGAGCTTGTGACGGCCAGAAATACCGGTGAACAGATCATTCATGCGACTGAAAAATCGGTGGAAGATCTGGGAGACAAGGTTGAAGAAGCCGAAAAGACTGAGATTGAATCTGCAATTGAATCTTTGAAGAAAGCCATCGAAGGTGATGACAAAGATGATATCGAAGCCAAAACTCAGACCCTGGCTGAACTGTCCGGCAAGATTGCTGAAAAAGCTTATGCAGCAGAATCAGCTGCTGAAGGTCAGGCAGAAGCTGCTCCTGAGTCTGAAAATGCCAGCGATGATGATATTGTTGATGCAGACTTTGAGGAAGTTAAGGACAACGACAAGTAATCACCAGAAGATAATCTTTCTGGATAGCCCGGGCAGGTGACAACCTGTCTGGGCTGCGTTATTTATAAAGGATCAAAAAATATGGCAAAACGTGACTATTACGAAGTTCTTGGTGTTAGTAAAAGTGTCAGCACAATAGAGCTGAAAAAGGCTTATCGTAAGCTGGCGATGAAGTATCATCCGGATCGTAATACCGATGACTCTGACAAGGCCGAAGAAAAGTTCAAAGAAGTTCAGGAAGCTTATGAAGTACTGTCAGATGATCAAAAAAGGGCGGCTTATGATCAGTTCGGACACGCTGGTGTAGATGCTTCAATGGGCGGTGGCCATGGTGCTGGCCCTGGTGGGTTTGGCGATATTTTTGATTCTGTTTTTGGTGATATCTTTGGTGGTGCAGCACGAGGTGGAGCTGGGCAACGTGTCTATCGTGGAGCTGATCTCGCCTATGATCTGGAGATGACACTGGAAGAAGCCGTTGCCGGGAATACGGTACAAATTCGGGTTCCGACCCATAAAGAATGTGAAACCTGCAAAGGCAGTGGCGCAAAAAAAGGCACCTCTGCGGTGACCTGTAACACCTGTCAGGGACATGGTCAGGTGCGTATGTCACAGGGCTTTTTCTCTGTGCAACAAACCTGTCCAGAATGTCGCGGCAGTGGCAAGGTGATCAAAGAACCCTGTGGTGATTGTCATGGACAAGGACGAGTCAGGGATAATAAAACCATCTCTGTTAAAGTTCCTCCGGGTGTGGATACAGGTGATCGTATTCGTCTTGGGGGTGAAGGTGAACCGGGTGAAAATGGTGGGCCAGCGGGTGATCTTTATGTCAATGTGAGGGTCAAGGAGCATGCGATCTTTAAGCGCGATGATGCGGATCTGTATTGTGAAGTACCGATAGGGTTTGTGACGGCGGCACTGGGTGGCGAGCTTGAAGTTCCAACACTGGATGGTAAAGTCTCATTAAAAATTCCCGCAGAAACCCAGAGCGGAAAAGTTTTCCGTTTACGTGGTAAAGGTGTCAAAACAGTACGTGGTAGTCATACTGGTGATCTGCTTTGTAAAGCGATTGTCGAAACCCCTGTTAACCTGACATCACGACAGAAAGAATTATTGAAAGAGTTTGATGATTCCATGCAGGAAGGTGGTAAGCGACACAGCCCGAAAGAATCATCATGGTTGGATGGCGTAAAGAGTTTTTTTGAAGATATGAAGTTTTGATTTTAAATTCCAGAGACAAAAAAAATGACAAAATTAGCAATCACTGGTGCAGCAGGTCGAATGGGGAGAACATTGATCGAGGCCTGTTATCAAACAGCCGGAATCGAGCTTACGGCTGCACTGGAAAGAGCTGACTCAACGTTGATCGGGGTCGATGCCGGTGAGTTGGCCGGACTCGGCAAACTGGATGTAAAAGTCAGCGGCTCTCTTTCAGAGATCATCAATGATTTTGATGTATTAATCGATTTTACGGTCCCATCAGCAACGCTTGAAAATCTTGCTGTTTGTAAAGAGGCTGGGAAGAGAATCGTGATCGGAACAACAGGTTTTTCTGATCAGGAGAAAAAACTTATTTCAGACACCGCTGAACAGATTGGTATCGTTTTCGCACCCAATATGAGTGTTGGCGTTAATCTCTGCTTTAAGTTATTGGAGACAGCGGCCAAAGTATTAGGTGACGATGTTGATATTGAAGTGATCGAGGCTCATCATCGACACAAAATCGATGCGCCATCTGGAACGGCATTACGCATGGGTGAAGTGGTTGCCAATGCTCTGGGTCGTGATCTTGCCGAGTGTGCGGTTTATGGGCGGGAAGGTGTAACAGGAGAACGTGATCGTAAAACGATAGGGTTTGAAACCATTCGTGCGGGTGACATTGTGGGTGATCACACGGTCATGTTTGCAGCAGAAGGTGAACGTGTTGAAATTACTCACAAAGCCTCCAGTCGCATGACCTTTGCAAAAGGTGCCGTTCGTGCTGCCAACTGGATTGGACAGCAGCAAACAGGACTCTATGATATGCAGGATGTCTTAGGGTTGCGAGATTAAAAATCTTAAAGGAACTCTGAAGCTGGTTCAGAGTTCCTTTGATCAGAATGGGTTTCTACAAAGATTATTTAAAATTTCAATTGAGCAAAGACCCAGAATTTACTCACATCTGCTGCGATGGCCCCTGTATTAAAAGCATTCTGATCGGCATTGTAGTCCGAGTATTTAATGCCGAGCGTATAGTGCTTATTGAAAGTTCTGGTTGCCAGTAAATCAATTTCTGAACCGTAATCATAACTGTTCTTGTCAGAGTTAAGGTCATGGTAGACAGCCACAAATTTTGCTCCCAGTGCCTTAACAACAGCAGTGAAATAAATATCTTCAATTCCATTTCCGGGCGTGATCAGGAATCGATCGTCCCATCCCTGGAAGGCATGGTTCGTTCCCAGAATGGTGACGAATCGATCCGCACCACCATCACCTCCAAGTAACTCATAACTGGCTTTGAGAAGGAGAGAATTTACTGGCCCTGAAAACTTGAATTTCGCACCCAGCTCACCGAGAAAATAATCTGCACTGATATTGTTTGCATTATCACCCGCATCATTCTGATGAGCATATTCAGCGGTATAGATGGCTTTAACCGTTTCATCAATAGGAATGCCACCATTTGCTCTGATGCCGTAAGTATTGGTAGAAAACTGTTCAGCATTATCAAACTCAAGCAGATAAGCGTAGGCCTCGAGATTCAAATTTGGAAAGCCAGTATATTGAGCATTCAGAAAATGTGAGTTGCTGTCGAAATCATTTAACGGGTTGGGAGCATCGTCACCAAAGATACGGTTAACATTCCAGACGTAGGCATAGCTGAGTTTTGTATCTGGTAACGCTGTATTCACAACACTGGCAGCATCGAATGTCTGCCAGTTCTGGCGCCATAAAATCGTACCAATAAATCGATGGAAAGGGGCTTTACGGTATGTAATTTCCTGGCGACCAATCCTGACTTCGTTATTGCCTAATCCCAGAGCTGTACTATCCAGAAATAAATAGGCCTGTTCAATTTCTGTTCCTGCTGGATCAACAACGGTCGCAACGCCCGGTTGTGGGCGCGCAGGATGATTATAATCGCCACTGAAGATCTCTGTGACATTTTCGACCTGGCCATAAAATCCGAAACCATGAAATGTTCCGGTTTTATACCCAAGTGTAAAACGTGCAGTACTGGCGTTTGCCTCACGTGGCTGCAGATCGTCATCAACATTTTCGTATCGATAACGGACACTGAAATCTGGTTTACCCCCTGTTAAAGCCGTCCAGAAGGCATCTTCAGCCTGAACTGAAGGAACCGATGCGGTAAGCCCGGCAATGATTGAACCAGAAAGAAAACGAAGTAGTGGTTTTGTGATTGATTGAGTTTTCACTTTATTTCCCCAATAAAAAAGAAGTGTGATTAATTATGAAGACGGCCAGAGTCAGGAAAAATGATCCAGATCAAGTTCAGGAAGAAACTTTGACTAAGCAAGCCAATTATTGATCTGAATCAATTTATTAAATGATAAAGGTCTTTAGAGTAGTTTCAAAGTTATCTTTCATAAAAATTATATTATGGCTCATGTTAACAGAGCACAATTTATACACGGTGACTGGAATGGACGAGAGCGTCCTCAAAGGCCTCCTTGGAGTGTTGAAGAAGCCCGTTTTGTAGATTTGTGTCGGGGTTGCAAGCAGTGTGGTGATTGTCTATCAGCCTGTCCTGAAAAAATTCTGATCAGTGGGCGAGGTCATTTCCCTGTGGTTGATTTCAGACAGGGTGGTTGCAGCTTTTGTGGAGAATGTGTTGAAGCTTGTCCTTCAGGTGCCATTAATACGAAAAATGATCAGCCCTGGTTATTAAAAGCAACAATCGGTGATCAATGCGTGTCCTTGAAAGGTGTTGAATGTCGGAGTTGTGGTGAAGCCTGTGGGACAACGGCGATCAGTTTTCGTCTGGTCGTGGGTGGTGTGGCAAAACCGGAACTGAGTCTTGAAGATTGTACCGGTTGTGGTGAGTGCATAAGTGTGTGCCCGGTCAATGCTATTTCTGTCGTGGGATGATGTAAATATGAATGAAGAAATCGATATTTGTGGTGTGCTGGTACATGCTAAACCCGGTTCTGCTGATCAGGTAAAAGATCAGTTGCAGAAATTTCCGGGTGTAGAAGTTCATGCTGTCACAGAAGATCACCGTCTCATTGTTACCGTCGATCAAAGTGATCGTATTGAGGAAAAGATGATGACGAAAACGATCAGTAGTTTTCATGATGTGAAGGGCGTGTTATCAGCCGCTTTAATTTATCAACATGCAGAGTAAATATT
>JALSSM010000423.1 GCA_026984275.1 Gammaproteobacteria bacterium | reverse complement strand
TAATGATTCAGGTTCGATTGATGATAAATAGGCGGCAAGTTCACCATGAAATTTAAAAGCGATAAAAAATGCGGCAACCCATGCGACGAGTGATAACACTTCCCGCACAAACCCTCTGAATATTCCTATGACAGAAGATAGTAAAACGATAACAATAATACCAATATCAATCATACCCATTATTAAAGCTCCCGGTTCATCCATTCATTATAGTTTTTATGTTGCGATAGTATCAGAGCGATTGTTGCTTCGCTACTTGTAGAAGCGAGAAATGAATCAAAACTTCTCTGATTAATGTAAAGTAACAATCAGTGTTTTCAGCTTTTCTTTCTGATCGAGTTTCTGCTTTATTTTTTCTATTTCTGCCTTAGAATTAAAAGGCCCAACCCGGACCCGATAGATTGTCTTTCCAGCACTGACAACATCTTCATAATAAGCTGGAAACTTCTGATTTTTTAACCGCTGAACCAGACGATTCGCATTCTCTTTACTGGAAAAACTGCCCATCTGCACAGCCCACCGGGATTCACCTTTATTTTTTGCTTCCGTTTTTTCTGAACCGCGATCGGCCACGGTGATTTTCTCTTTTCCCTGAGGATTTTTTGTGGTTTTTTGATCAGGCTTCTTTTTTTCCTGTGTTTCAGAAGTCTGAGATTTTGGTTTGTTGTTCGTTTCTTCGTATCTTGCGATCACTTCAGGAGGGATATTTTGAACAGATGTTTTTGACTGAGCAGACTGTTTTTGTTTGTAAGGCGTCAATTCGATGTTTGTAATATCAGGCTCAGTTGTGACGGAGGCAGGTTTATCAAGAATCATGGGCAGGAAAATGATGCCCAGTACGATAAGCACTGTCGCGCCGACAAGTCTTTGTTTGAGCTGCTGGTTCAAGGCTCCTGTTCCATGATCTTCATGACGGCGGAAACAGTCAGGAATGATCCAGCCACCAAGACACGGTCACCCGGATTAGTTGCTTGTTGTAATGCCTGGTAGGCTTCTTCAACCGAAACATAAGAATAAACAGGTGCCTGAATGTTGGCTGCTTCCAGTTGTTTTACCAACCGTTCACTTCCCGTTCCTCGCGATCCACCAAGACCGGCTACATGCCAGTCATCAATATAAGAGCCTATCTTTTCGATCACACCACTGGCATCTTTATCTTTGAGCATTCCGATCAGTATGTGGTTTTTTCCTTTAACCGGATTCGATTTTAAAAAACTCGCCAGTGTTTTTGCAGCATGAGGATTGTGAGCAACATCCAGTACGTACTCTACATCACCGGGAATAACCTGAAACCGACCGGCCAGTTTTGTCTGTTGCAAACCATTTCTGATTTCGTCTTCAGAAACTTTATATCGATCAGGCAAACACTGGATCACCTTTAAAACACCAGCGGCATTCATCAGCTGAAAATCACCTCGAAGATTGGGTCGAGGTAAATCCTTATAGGTCACTTCCTTATCAGTCCATGTCCAGACATTATCAGAAAACTCATAGCCATAATCTGCCCCCAAAAGAAAGAGATCGACCTT
>JALSSM010000422.1 GCA_026984275.1 Gammaproteobacteria bacterium | reverse complement strand
CGTCTCTTCAGAAAGTTCATCAAGACCTGCAGGCAAACCAGGCTCATTGCTCTCGATCGAAATCGATGAATCTTCCAGACCTTCCGGTAGTGAAGGTTGGTTAATGTCCTCCTTGTCTTCTCCCTGGATTTCTTCAACTTCGTCTTCCAGTCCTTGAGGCAGAGCCGGTTCCTCAGCCTGAACCTGGAAGACAGAGAAAAGTAATAATAACAGGAGCCTGTATTTCATTTTATTTAAGGTATTTCCTCGGCGCTTTTCTTAGATAGCGTTCTGTAAAGATATTATCTGGCAATCCCGTATCGTACTTAACAGATGTATATTCCATCACCGTTTTGCTACCTGTCTGCAGACTTTCCATACTGGATTTTGTCACTGTTGGATAGCCCTGGATCGTGTCAACTTTTAATGCCCGGGCGACACGGTATTTTTTATCCTGAGAATCATAAAACTCTACCTGTACAGGAATAAACGTTTTCTTATGGATATACATTTTGAAATAAGCAAACTCAACTGAAGCAGGATCTTTGGGTGTATTTTTGATCACATAATACTTATCCGTTGTTTCAACCAGCTCATGTTCATCTTCATCAATATCACGACCGGAAACATCTTCGTAAAAGAAATCCGAGCCAACAAAACTGGTACGTTTGTCTGATGCGGCGATTCGCTTGACCAGATCAAGCGCGGGAAGATACAACCAGCGATCATCATCTTTTTCCAGATTTTTCCAGACCATGAAAACCATTTTGTTAACGTCAGCGGGACGTGAAAAATAAACATAAAATTTCTGATTACCTCGGTAGGCACCGTTTTCCAGATCATCAGTATCCGGTTCATCTCGACGAAGAATCGTCAGTTTACGCTCACGCTTTCGATCCTGACTATCCGTGATTGTCATTTTCACCTTGGCAACACCATCCTTGCCCTGATAATAAGTAGCCAGGTTTGCTCGGTTTACAATTTCATCGGTAGTCAGGTCTGCAGCAGAAGCTGTGCCCAGTGACAATAAAGATAATAAAAAAATCATTAATAATTTCATAAGTTTTATGCTCCTTTAAAGAGACGATTTTCAAGTAAAGTCATGGCAGCGGGTAAAATCAGTAAGGTGGCTACCCCTGCACAAATGAGTATGGCTGCAATAAAAACTCCAACAGTCTGGTATGGAACTAATGGGGCTGCCAACAGTGGCAGAAAACCTGCCCCCAGAATGATCAGGTTACGAGAGATCGCTCTGGCGGGTTCACCGAAGACTTCATCAACAGCCTCTTTCCAGTTGCCTGTTTTGTTTCGTGCTTCACGTGAACGAGCCAGAAAATGGATCGCATAGTCAATCGCAAGCCCAAGACTCAATGCACTCAACACAGCGACTGGCATATCGTAATCCTTGCCTATGAATCCAATCACTCCATAGATCAGGCCAACAGTGACTGTTAACGGGATCATTGATAACAACCCTAGCCATAACGATCTGAACAGGAAGATCATCATTAACAGGACGATAAGAAAACTGCCCATAAACGATTTCAGCATTCCCTGTACCATCTTGTTCTGCCAGATCACATTGATATATGTGAGGCCGAACCATTCTGATTTCAAGTTCATCGGTGGTGGATTATTTTTTTCAAAATCCTCCACGGCTGCGATCACTTTTTCCATATCAATATTATCACCACTGTTCAGCTGTAACATCAGATTGGTTTTTTTATAATCTGGTGTTACAAAATGCCAGAGATCCTGAGGACGATGGCTGTTCTGATAGGTCACCAAAGTTTGTGCAACCGCATTTGCACTGTCAGGAATGCGAAACTGCTCCTGCTTACCAAGAAATAATTCACGATGTACCGTTTTAATAATATCAGGTAACGCATTGACTTTACCGACGATCCCTGTCTGCAATAGATATTCCTGTAAGGCTGACAGATATCTTAAAACCTCTGGCTGTTTAAAGACCTGGTGTCGTTGATCTTCAGCATCAAGAAATAAAGCAAGTTCTGACCAGGTATCATAATCCTCATCCGATGCGGCATCCATTTTCTCATTAACCTGTTCCTGTAATTTCAACAGATATTCATCGACTGTCGTGCCTTTTGTCTTTGTGATCATGCCCATCGCCTGGGAAAAGACACTTTCTACATTGGCATATTCATCGGCGATGACCTCTTGTTTCCATGTCTCTAACCTCTGTTTCAGACTGGAAGAATATTCATCCAGCGATTGTCCTTTTTCGTCAGCCTTGTACTCCAGATAGGCAATATAAGTGCCTCCAAAATGATCATTCAGAACCTTATCAGCTATGCGAATAGGATGCTCCTGATTAAACCATTTGATTGGATTATCATTGATCTGGATTTTACTAATACCATAAGCAGAAACGCCAACACAAAGCAGTGTAATCCCAAGAACCGTTTTTGCATGATCATATGTCCATTTTCCGAGGCGGTGAAGGACACGACTCAGGAATGATGAATCATCTTCATCACTGGCAGAATGCCCAAAACCTTCCAGTTTTTCTTCTGGCATCAGCATGACATAAGCCGGGATAAAGACAACCGTCCAGAACCAGGCCAATAAAACACCAATTGCTACAAAAACACCAAACACCTGAACCGGAGGAATGGGGGTTAATGCTAGTGAAGCGAAACCAGCAATGGTTGTGATCGTTGTAAACAACATCGGCATAAACAGATGTTTCATTACCTCAATGATGGTCTTGCGTCGATCTTTGATGGCTGGATATCGGTCAAAGAATTCAGACAAAATATGCACTGAGTCGAGTACCGCAATAGGCATAATAAAGATCGGGATCATAGAACTCATAATATGGATCGTATTTCCGGTAATGATCAATAAAGCCATTGTTGAAAGTGCACTGACCATGGCAACAATCATTGGTGAAATGACCAGAGTCAGATTCCTGAAGAAGAACCATAGAAGACCAAAAATAACCAGCATCGCCAGTGGTGCAGAAATGGCCATTTGTACAAACATTTCAACACCAAATGTATCTTCTGCTACGGGTAGTCCTGTGATATGAACCTGATCACCTTTATCCCATTGACTGGTGAACTCAAGCAGTTTTTCACGCACTTCATAAGAATCATGTTTACTGACCAGAGGCAAGTAAATGGCCATTGCCTTACCATCCTCACTCACCATGGTTCCATTTAAAAAAGGAATATGCAGGGCTCGATCACGGATCGCAATCGCTTCTTCCTGACTGGTGGGTGGTTCAGGCATTAACCAGCTAAAATTAACAATACCTTCTCCCCCCTGTTCAATATTATCAACAACAGAAGGTGCAATGATATCGACTTCGACAACACCATGTTCCTCATCGCCTTCAGACCATTGCAATGTTTTGGCATAGTTCGTTAATTCATAAATACGAGTCAATGACTGAGGATTAAAAACACCCTCTTTGTGCTCAGTGTTGACGATCCCGACGACGACAATATCACTGAGAGAAAATTCTTTTTTTGCAGCATTATGAAATACTCGCACCGGTTCATCTTTTGACAACATATTTTCCGGATCAGTATCAACTTTTAATCCGTTCAATGCTGGAAAAGCAACGGGCCAGAGTGAAGGAAGTGTCGCCAATGAGATCAATAAAAATGTAAGTATTACCATAATCCATGAGATCGTTCGTGGCTTCGCTATGGCATAATCAATTAACCAACTTGATTTTTTTAATGACATAAGGTTAACTTCCCCTGATAAATATAAGACTTGACTAATATTAGCACTTGCTAATAATATAAGCAAATACTAATATACTACAAATAAATGTTAATTCGGGGGTAAGAATGGCAAATATTATTGTACTCGGTGGTGGGATTGCAGGTGTAACACTCGCTTATGAAATGCGAGAAAAGGCTGGAGCTAATGATCAGGTCACCCTGGTTTCTGACAGCGCTACATTTCATTTCGTTCCTTCAAATCCCTGGGTCGCTGTTAACTGGCGCACATCTGAAAAAATTAAAGTTGAACTGGCCCCTTACCTTGCAAAGAAAAATATCGAATTCATTCACAAAGCTGCTAAACGTCTACACCCAGATGAAAATCGAATAGAACTGGATGACGGTACTGACATTACTTACGATTACCTTGCGATAACTACTGGCCCTCGACTGGCATTTGATGAAATTCCAGGACTCGGTCCTGTTGATGGTTTTACTCAATCCGTTTGTCATGTTGATCATGCGGTTGATGCTGCGACGGAATGGAATAAATTTGTAGAAAACCCTGGGCCGATGATCGTTGGAGCGGCACAACTTGCCTCCTGTTTTGGACCGGCTTATGAATATGCATTTATCGCTGACACTGAATTACGAAAAAAGAAAGTACGACATAAAGTACCCATGACTTTAGTCACATCTGAGCCTTTTATTGGACACCTCGGACTCGGTGGTGTTGGCAACTCAAAAGATATGCTGGAAGGTGTACTTCGTGATCGTCATATTAACTGGATCACCAAT
The DNA here is from genome assembly GCA_026984275.1 of Gammaproteobacteria bacterium. Classification (GTDB taxonomy): domain Bacteria; phylum Pseudomonadota; class Gammaproteobacteria; order CAJXQU01; family CAJXQU01; genus CAJXQU01. Next base: position 2,837 of record JALSSM010000422.1, on the reverse strand, counting down.
GCAAAAATCGACAAAGTCGAAGATGGAATGATGTTTATTACTGAAGTCGATGAGACAGGTGAAGTCAAAAAAACTCACGAACTGCCCTTTAATTATTCAATGATACTGCCGGCATTCACAGGTATTGATGCTGTCAATGGAATTGAAGGCCTGGTTAATCCCCGTGGATTTATTATTGTTGATGAACATCAACGTAATCCGAAATATGATAATATTTTTGCCGCCGGTGTTTGCATTGCTATTGCACCACCCGAAGCAACCCCTGTTCCGACCGGTGTTCCTAAAACAGGTTATATGATCGAATCTATGGTCTGTGCCACTGTGCAAAATATTGCGCAATTACTCGATGGTAAACAACCAACTCATACGGCAACCTGGAATGCGATATGTCTGGCTGACATGGGTGACTCAGGCATTGCTTTTGTCGCCATGCCACAAATTCCACCCAGAAATGTGACCTGGGCAAAACAGGGTAAATGGGTCCATGCTGCAAAAGTGATGTTTGAAAAATATCACTTGCGAAAAGTTAAAACAGGTAAGACTGATCCCATTTATGAACGTCAATTTCTTAAAATGCTGGGAATTAATAAGTTAGATAAGTGTGATTAAATTCTTCAAAAAAACGTAACAATTATTCCGGGTTTTTATAATACTTTTGGAATATCTTCTGCGGCTCGTGTTGCATCCAGCATCACGAGGCCGAGTTTAGCGTCTGGGCGTGCCAGCACACATAAAACAGAATCCTGCCCTGCACTAACCATAATGACATAGCCAAGCCGACCTTTAACGATCACCTGTTCCAGTTCACCACGTTTTAATTCATTGGCTGTTCTTTCTCCAAGCAATAACATGGCTGCAGACATAGCGCTAACCATCTCTTCGTCATAGCTTGTCGGTAAAGCACTGGCAATCAGCAAGCCATCAATTGAGATCACAGCTGAACCTTGTATATCTGCTGTAGAACCATTCAACTCATTCAGTATAGAGATAAGCATGTCTTCACGCATGGAAAACGATACTCCCATTAGTATTCATCATGCTGACTGTATCGACCAATTAAGAATAAACTTCAATATCAGTAAAAGAACAGGGATTTAAAGTTCCAGATGCATCTGGCCAATACAAATCATTGATATTCTTTCTCTTCAGAAAGAGAAACATTTATAGTTGGAGCCCGTGTATACACCAGAGCCTCCATCAATGTAGAAACATCATGAAACGCTCTTGTGTCCACAGAAAATATTGGAGTTTTTTGTTGGGAGATAAAACTCAGATCTTTCAGAAAAGAATGATAATCTGAGACTGCGGGTGTTCTTGAGGTATCAAAATGAGTAATGCCGATAACAAATTGTTCAGGAAGTATTTGACTCTGATCACCCGAATACAGATTTAAAAGAAGACTTTCCAGATCTCTGAGTGGATCCTTCCTGCGATTGTCAATCAATAAGATTGTACCTATCACTTCATTATTCAGGTAATTCCATATAAATTCAGAATTATTCAATCCATTGAAGGCATAAAGAAAAACACTTTCTGTGTCGGTAATTTTTAATTCACCACAATCAAATACCTGTTCTCCAAAATTATTATCTATAATAAAAGAGTCACTCAAGGTTTTAATTGCTGTCGTTTTCCCTGCACCAACTGTTCCTGATACTAAGACGTTTTGTGCTGATTTCCTGTCTGAAGCTAAAGAAGCATTTTCATCACTCATCAAGATTTTGTCCTTTCAGGTGATTCAGTATGCGAAGATAAAATGCTCGCTTATTCTTTTCTGACTTTGTAACAGGTTTATTAAAACTTTCTGTTTTTGACTTTTTAACTAATTGATTACTTTGTCTGACCAGACCAAGCGTAGAAGCCGCCGTGTAGAAGTTAAAGACATCCTCTCGTTTCACATGCAGAACATCGACCGTTTCTAACAGCGTCATCGGACATGATACCCAAAGTGCGGCGATTCTCATTGCATTCGGAATTGGCGTCAAACGAGGTAGATCTGGCCAGTAAGTTAAAATAATTTTTTTATTAAGATCAGTACTGGAGGGAAGTGAACCTCTATAGGTCCATAGTGCCAGATCCCATAAGAAAGTATCGATATCAATGGGCTTAAGTTTTGTATCTCGCCATTCATCAAGGTATTTTGAAAACTCCCGATCACTGAACACTCGTTTGATCACATCAGACTTATTCAAGGCTTGCTGACAAAGGGTCTCTAATGCAGGTGGAACCAGATCTGTATTTATCCAATGTTCAGTTGGATCGATAAAAATACTTCCCTGTTGATTGATCTGTAATTTGATTCCATAACCTTCAGCATTAGCCTGTAGAACGGCTCGCTTTACAACGTCGATCAGATATCCCTGTTCAGATATAAAAGTAACCTCGTTTGAAACATTTTCTGTTTCTGTTTTTTTAGTTTTTTTTCTTAACTTCTGATTAATTTTTTTTAAGCGGGGGTGAAAGAGTTTGCTCAGAGATGGCTGTGTATGTTGTCCGGGAAAAAAACCAGCATTAAGTTTATTTCTGGTGTGATTTAATGCATCAACCAGATCGTTAACTGAAACAGGTTTTTTCAGGAATAGATGTGATGGATTACGATGTGTTTCATCCACCGACAGAATGATTGCAAACTGATCAGGCTTTATTTGCTGTAAAGCTTTCCATTCATCGACAGCACCATATTTATCCAGATCTACAATGGTAACAGTCGCTTCGTCAGCCTCTGTAAGAACACAGCTTCCGGAATGTTCCTTATCGAAGAGCATCTCGATAGCATTACGATTTCTTTGATCAATGCCGATCAAGCTGACAAATAAGGTTTCATTTTCAATCGATGT
>JALSSM010000421.1 GCA_026984275.1 Gammaproteobacteria bacterium | reverse complement strand
CAAACAAAAACTGGGATTCGATCAGACCACTGCTCAAAAGGATCAGAAAAAATAAGGTGTTGCCTGTTGACAAGCTGGATTCATTAGAAAAACAGACCTGGTTTGGGTTACTAAAAGCGGCGGCGAACGATATCACAGCCATAAAAGAAACATGGGCCACTGTACCAAAGAAACTCACAGAAGATCCGGATCTGCTTTTCACCTATCTGGACAGTCTCACCCACTCTCCTGACAATGCAGAAGCCGTTCCCCTGATTGAAAAAGCATTAAGTAAAAACTGGGATGACAGACTGGTCGAACTCTACGGCATAGCCAATGGTGCAAACCCGGCTAAGCAACTGGAAAAAGCAGAAAAATGGCTGCCCGCCCACGAAGATGATCATAAATTATTGTCTATTCTGGGAACACTTTGCTATAAAAATGAACTCTGGGGTAAAGCCAAACACTACCTGGAAACTGCCATCGAATTTGGTGCCGGACCAGAAGTTTACCGACAACTTGCCGACACACTGGAAAAAATGGGCGAAACTGAAGAAGCTTCTGAATATTGTAAAAAAGGACTTCATCTGGCAACTGATCGCAAACAGGAAATGATTGTTGTTAAATAACCTGAACTCGGGATAAGGATGGCTATCCCTTATCCCGAGTTCAGGTTAAATAGATCGCTCATCGTTCTATGATGGTGTAATTCGGTAAACATTTATGAGTGTAGAACGACAAAGAAATGGTGAATCTATTAAATCTGATCAGGGGTATTTGTGATTAGATCCCAACAATGGGGTATTTCTACAAGAAGTGCGTATTCAGGTTAATACACTATCAAACCTTGCTATAGAGTCAGCGCAGTGCTCTGTAAAACTGAGGGCTTTTGTACTTGTATTACTATGGTGAATTCACCTGCTATCCAGACCATTTCGGTCATTAATCTCGCTGTTAGCTTTATTCCTGTGATTGTTACTTTGGTGATTCTCTATAAGTGGTCGCTGAATTCTGGTAATGCACTTTATTCGATTGTGCGTATGCTGATCCAGCTCTTGCTGATCGGTTATTTTCTGACCTTTATTTTCGGTTCCAGTAATGCGTGGGTGATCCTGTTGATCTTGGCCGTTATGGTGATCGCATCCAGCTGGATTGCATTGAGTAGTATTGAGGCTAATCGTCTGATTCTATATAAACATGTTTTCTGGTCTATCTTCATTGGCGGTGGACTCACACTGATCCTCATTACTCAGGCTGTTTTAAACCTTGATCCATGGTACCAGCCACAACTGATGATTCCCCTTGCAGGCATGATCTTTGCCAACGCAATGAATAGTGTCAGCCTTGCGGCTGAGAGACTTCATTCTGAAATGAAGAATAATATTGCTTATGAAAAGGCACGAAAAATTGCTTTACAGGCGGCGATGATCCCGGTGATCAATTCTATGTTTGCAGTAGGACTTGTTTCCCTGCCGGGCATGATGACCGGACAGATCCTGTCGGGTGTTTCACCATTAATTGCAGTACGTTACCAGATCATGGTGATGTGTATGGTTTTTGGA
>JALSSM010000420.1 GCA_026984275.1 Gammaproteobacteria bacterium | reverse complement strand
TCGAGCAATTTAGCTTGTGCATCTGCAGATGCTTCGAGTTCAGGAAGTGCAGCTTTATCCCTTTTAACGGCGGCCTGATCGTCAGCCTGCTGTTTACGAAGAGTCGTGAGCTTTGCGTATATTCCGGAAAGTTGGTCGGCTTTAATGGCCTGTTCAAGTTTGGCCCGCTCCGGTTCGAACGCTTGCATGTCGGTCTTCAGCCTGGAAGCTTCATCCGTAAGGCTGAGAATCTCCTTTTTCAGATTTTCAACAGTGGTCAGCCAGGTGATGGCTTTGCCGACTTCGGTTAATTTACCGGCAAGTTCAGTCTCTTGTTGCTGTTTGGCCGCAAGGTCATCTTCAATTTCTTTTTCCTGTTCCGGCTCCAGAATGACAATACCATCGGTTTCGGCCTTCAGGATATTCAGCTTTTCCCGCTCATCACGCTGACGTTCGTGAACACGACGTGAGATTTCCGAATAAATCCCGGTACCGGTAATCTGCTCGAGTATTTTTGATTTCTGCTCAACGTCTGCTTTCAAAAAGGTATCAAATCCGCCTTGTGCCAGCAAAATAGAGCGGGTGAAACGATCAAAGTCCATTCCCGTTTTTTCTTCAATGACACCGCCAACAAGACTCTTCTTGGTTTCGATGGGCTTGCCGGTATCCGCATCAATGATTTGATGCTCCTGATCCTGCAGTTTACCTTCGGGCTTTTTCCGTGCCCGACGCTGTTCCCAGTGACACCGAAACCGACCAGCCTGGGATTCAAACAAAACCTCGGCATAACATTCCCCCGTCTGGCGGGACATAATCTCGTTTCCGCTCTTGGTAATTTTTCCAAGCCGGGGCGTAGCGCCATACAGAGCCAGACAGATAGCATCAAGAATCGTTGACTTACCCGCACCGGTTGGACCGGTCAGCGCAAATATGCCGTTGGATGTATATTCGGGATCGGTGAGGTCTATCACCCATTCGCCGTAGAGGGAGCCTACGTTCTTGAATCTGAGTTCCAGGATTTTCATGGTTTGTAACCACAGATAGACACAGATGAACGCAGATAATTATTCATAGAACTAGACGTTCCCACTGAAGTTTAGGATGTTTGAAATTGAGTAACAGGCCGACTTTGAACCCCGTTATTTTCAGGTAGTTGATGATCTGAGCCTTTTCAATGTTTCCGATCTTTTCAATAACCTTGGTATCCACAATAATTTTATCGAATACTATCAAATCAGGAATAAATTCACCGACTTTCACTGATTTATATATAACAGGAAATCTTGGTTGTTGAGCAAAAGGTATTTGTTGACTCTGAAATTCCACCACCAAAGCATTCTCATAAGGTTTTTCCAAAAGGCCATGCCCAAGAGTATTCAATACTTCAAAGGCGCACCCTATAATTCGGTGTGTTTCATCCTTATATAAAAATCTGTGTCTATCTGTGTCCATCTGTGGTTCCCCTTTTCTGGATTATTCAGCATTGACATCTTCTTCCATCAAATCATTGATTATTTCGTTATAGGAGACTGTCAGTTCCTCCCTATCATCATCCGGCACTTCAAAAAC
>JALSSM010000419.1 GCA_026984275.1 Gammaproteobacteria bacterium | reverse complement strand
TGTTTGATGACGTCAGAACTTGCACCGGGTTTGTAGGCATTTTCACTGAGATAACGGCGCCATTTTTTTGCCCCGGGTTGACCCTGGAATAATCCTAAAATATGACGTGTCATGTGTTTGATGTGTACACCTTGCTGGATTTGTTGATCAGCATATTTTATAAATTCATCGATTACTTCTGAGCGTGATAGTAGGCGTGTTTTTTCCTTATAAAAATGCTGATCAACTTCTGCAAGAAAATAGGGGTTATGGTAAGCCTCTCTTCCGATCATCACACCATCGATATTTTCCAGATGGTTGTCTATTTCAGGTATATTCTTTATTCCACCATTAATCATTATTTCAAGGTCTGAGAAATCTTGTTTTATTTGATAAACACGATCATATTTCAATGGTGGGATCTCACGGTTTTCTTTTGGACTTAGTCCATTTAGCCAGGCTTTCCTTGCATGTAAAATAAATGTTTTACAGCCTGAATCAGAGACCTTACTGATAAAACCACAAAGTTCCTCAAAAGAATCACGATCATCAATTCCAAGTCGCGTTTTCACCGTGACGGGAAGATGGGTTTCCTTTTTCATTGCAGCAACACATTCTGCAACCAGATCGGGTTCGGCCATTAAACAGGCACCAAAGCGACCCGACTGCACTCTGTCGCTTGGACAGCCAACATTCAGATTAATTTCATCGTAGCCATATTCAGTGGCGATGGTTGAACATCTGGCGAGCTGATCAGGATCACTCCCGCCTAATTGAATCGCAACAGGGTGTTCTTCATGATTAAACTTTAAAAAACGATCCCGATCGCCATGAATGATCGCTCCCGTGGTGATCATTTCTGTATAGAGTAATGCACGTTTGGTGATCAGTCGCATAAAAAAACGATAGTGACGATCACTCCAGTCCATCATTGGGGCGATAGAAATCAGATGTTGATTCATATATTGATCTGATAATATTTTTGAAGCAATGTGGCTGTGAAAGAAGTTCGTAAATAGAACCCTCTGGGCAATGTTTTTATGGTTTTTCCTTCTTTCCCGATACCTTCTGATAAGGCATGACTGTTTGCAGCTTTTGGTCGGATCTGTAGCACTTCACCGAGATGCGCTGTTATCTGATCAATTTCACCCAGGCTGATCAATTCCATGAACTCTTCCCAATCGGTTTTGAGCTGAGATTCTTCTTCAGCCGAAGGAGACCACAGCAGAGGGGCGCCGATTTTACGATCAGCCAGATTGATTTGCTGATCATATTCGACAGGGATCCAAAGGACTTTTGATAACTTTTCCTTAACCAGTGAATTATTCCATGTCATTCCGTTAATTTTCGTCATGGGAACAGTACAAACATGTGTGGTTTCTTTAGGCTGACCATCTGGTCTCACAGGGATTGTTTTAAGTTCTACACCGATGAGTTGAAAATCTGGCTCAGGTTTAGAGCCGGCTGTCGCTCCCAGTGCAAGTTCAAGTGTTTCTCCGATCCAGCCTTTGTTACGAAGTAAATCCTCTGGCGTTTTCCGGTTCAGTTTATTCGCTATTTCTCCCAGTCTTTGT
>JALSSM010000418.1 GCA_026984275.1 Gammaproteobacteria bacterium | reverse complement strand
AAAGGGTAGCGTCACCTTTTCTTTTACTCCCCTCGTCGCCAGGAGAAATACCGTTCTAACATTTTCAGAATCCACCGGGGTGCATGTGCCTTCTTCCATTCACCAGCAGCATATTTATTTGCTTCTGCAAGTGTTGGGTAGATATGGATCGTTCCCAGTATTTTGTTGAGACCAAGTTTTTGTTTCATTGCGAAGACATATTCAGCAATCAGATCACCGGCATGTTCACCCATAATCGTGACGCCCAGAATTTTATCCTTGCCGGGTACAGTCAGGACTTTAACAAAACCGTGAGCTTCTTCATCTGTTATTGCACGATCAAGATCTTCAAGATCGTATTTTGTCACTTCGTAAGCTATTCCTTTTTCTTTTGCTTCTTGTTCATTAAGCCCTACACGAGCAACTTCCGGATCGGTATACGTTGCCCACGGGATGACTGAATAATCCACACGGAATTTTTTGAAACCTCCAAACAGTGAGTTCACAGCGGCGTACCAGGCCATGTGTGCTGCTGTGTGGGTAAATTGATACGGACCAGCGACATCACCTACTGCATAAATATTCGGATAGTTGGTTTGCAGGAAGTCATTTACTTCTATCGTTTTTCTTTTTGTTAAATTAATTCTGAGATCATCAAGACCATAATTCTCAACTCTGGCAGTACGACCTACCGCAACTAAAAGTTCATCAAATTCTATTTCAACTTTTTTATCATTATGTTCACAAACGATGATCTTTTGATCATTTTTGATCGTGAAGCTTTTTGCGGTATGTTCAACAAGTACATCGATGCCTTCATTACGAAAACGATTTGTTATAAATTCTGAAACCTCCTGATCTTCACGTCCCATGATGTGTGGCATCATTTCTATTTGTGTAACCTGACTTCCAAGACGAGCGAATGCCTGGGTCAGTTCACAACCAATCGGTCCACCACCAAGAATAACTAACCGTTTAGGTAATTTACGTATTTCCCAGACATTGTCAGATGTCAGGTAATCCATATCTTCTATTCCAAGTATCGGTGGAACAAAAGGCTGCGCACCTGCTGCGATAATAATATTTCGTGTGGTCAAGGTTTTGTTATTTACTTCGACGGTATAGGGAGAAGTTATTTTTGCTTCACCAATAATGCAATCTACTCCAAGATCAGTAAACCGCTCGACTGAATCATGAGGTTCAATCGTTTTTATGATCCGTTGAATGCGTTCCATGACGTCTGCGAAATCATATTCGATGTTTGTTGATTTGAATCCAAATTCTTCAGCACGTTTTAAGTGGTATAGCCACTTCGCTGATCTGATCAAAGCTTTTGAAGGAACACAACCGGTATTCAGACAATCTCCCCCCATTTTATGTTTTTCGATCAGACTGACTTTCGCATTGAGTGTTGCCCCAATCAGCGAGCTGACCAGCCCCCCTGCCCCCGCGCCGATCACCACAATGTCTCGATCAAACTTTTTTGGCTCAGGATATTTTTTCATGCGATGCCCTTGTTTTATAGAAAGCCAGACCTTTTTTGGCAAGTAGTGGAAATATCCCGAGTAAGATAAAT
>JALSSM010000417.1 GCA_026984275.1 Gammaproteobacteria bacterium | reverse complement strand
TTGTTGGCCAGTTTTATGAACCACCAGCTCACCATTTTCTGCTGTTTCCAGAATGCCTCGTTGAAACTCTGTCCGTCCAGGGCGTTTTCGTAATTTTGAGGTACAACGTGCCTTGAGTGTTAAAGGGTTAATTTGAGAGTCGCCCATCATTTTACGTAGTGCCGGTTGCACGAACTGATAGAAAGTCACCATCACCGAAACTGGATTGCCGGGCAGACCAAAGAAGGTTGCATGACCCACTTTTCCGAATGTCAGAGGTCGGCCCGGTTTCATTGCTACTTTCCAGAAATTCACCTGGCCAAGTTCTTCGAGGATCTCTTTGACATAATCAGCCTCCCCGACAGAGACCCCACCAGAAGAGATCACGACATCAGCAATGTTAGATGCATTTTTGAAAGCATGTCGTACGGCCTCTCGTGTGTCTTTGATCACGCCCATATCGATTATGTCGACACCGGTACGGGATAACATGCCAAACAGGGTATAACGATTGCTATCATAAATTTCACCTTCACCCAATGATTCGCCAATCGATCGAAGTTCATCGCCGGTAGAAAAAAATGCAACTCTAAGTTTTCTGTTGATGCTGACTTCTCCCATACCAAGTGAGGCGATGAGCCCCAGATCAGATGGATTTAAAGACTTTCCAGCGGATAATACGCGTTGGCCTGTTGCCAGATCTTCTCCAGCTTGTCGTACATTCTGCCCCGTTTTCTGATCAGTCCCGATTTTGATCAGATCATCTTGTCGTTCTATGTGTTCCTGCATCACCACTGTGTCAGTTCCAGCAGGCATGACGGCGCCCGTCATTATTCTGATACATTCATTTTGATTGACCGTTCCATGCCATGGTTTTCCGGCCAGTGAGGTTCCGACAAGTTTAAATTCTTTAATGGCATCGGTTGGCAAGTCCTGGCCACGAATAGCATAACCGTCCATTGCCGAGTTTGTATGTGAAGGGACATTAATCGGGGAATGAATATCTTTAGCAAGAATACGCCCCAGTGCTGATCGGATGGCAAGTTGTTCAATGCCTTCGATCTTTCTGACATTTTCAAGAATGAATTGCTGTGCAATATCACAATCCATTGACTCAGGATCATAATCGTCCTTACAGCTTGCGGCGTGTTTAATGGTTGTATTATCGTTCATTTTTATTTATCTGTTTAAGAATGAAGTCAGCGATTTCTTCAATATGATTAAGATCAAGAACGGGGAGCTTTTCATCATCAGACAATTTATCATCCGTGGCAACCGCGATGAAATTAGATTGATCATTTGCAAGCCTTCCTTTTCCCAGCTCAGATCGGTAAACCTCGATTTTAGGTATGTTTTCTAATTTGAAACCTTCGATCAGGATGAGATCAAGACTATCCTGATCAAATTTTGAGATCAGGCTGGCCAGTGATGGTTTTGACGGCTGTTCAGGTGTTTCAACGATGTGCGCCCACCGTAATTGTGAACCGACAATGACTTGAGATGCACCGGCTTTTCGAAGTTCATAACTGTCTTTGCCGGGAATATCGATCTCGAACCCATGATGTGCATGTTTTGCCAGGCC
>JALSSM010000416.1 GCA_026984275.1 Gammaproteobacteria bacterium | reverse complement strand
GATGTAAGAAAAGGTCGTCGAACGATTAGTTATCGTTTTGAGTTTGATACTAAATACAAAAATGAAAATACTATTCTGCAGTCCTATTTGGGTGTGATTAATGATGTAGATGATGAAAGCCAGAATCTGACCCAGACTTACAAAATCACTAAATACGATCGGAGGCATGAAGATCGACATGACCGGAGGCATGAAGATCGACATGATCGAAGGTATGAAGATCGACGATATGGAAGCAAGCGATCAGTGATCGGAACAGGTGTCGTTCCACCAAATAATCAGGGTATCGCTACACCTTTCTATAATCAGGATAACAATGGTGAAAACCCAGCGAAAGATGGTGTTGCAACTGAAGCTGAGCTGGATCGTTATACAGCACAATCCATTGCAGAGTTCGATAACGGTTATCGGGCATTTGCCGGTCAGCGCGATGATGGCTTTTTTGGTGACATTCAGGCAGTTTTTGATCTGTTACAACTTCGATCTCTGGATCCAGATGTACCTACTCAAGATGCCCAAGGTGGTTTCAATCTCCATCTGATTGCGTTGGAAATACCAATGTCAGAACTGGGTGGTGATCAACAGGTTGTTGGAATTTATGCAACAACAGAACGTCGCCAGCACAAAATATTGAAGAAAAAAGGAGATCGTTATAAGGGGAAGTATATTCAGGTAGGACGTCAGGGAAACCCATTGTTTAATGAGGCATTAGTCGCAATAGCAGATAAAGATCTCTATAGCCGTACGCGTGCAAAAGATGATGCTAAATTGTTCAGAAAATATGCTGAAACACCTGAACTGGCAGCTCTGATCAATGCACTTGTCGTACCTCGTACAGGATTGAGCCCTGCTCAGGAAACTGGCCGTGAAGATCTGGTCACAATCTATATTCCAGATTTGATCAAGGTTGATTTATCGACAGGACCTGCAAGATTGGCTGGTGGTGGTCCAACTCATCCTACGAACCCAGATGATGAAGGTTTTTCTTCATTGGGTGTCTTTGGTGGTGATGTTCTGACCAGTACTGTTCAGGATGGTCTGCCCGGTTTTCCTCAGGGAACGATCCCGGGTGGATGGCCAAATGGACGACGTTTTGGTGATGATGTTCTTGATATAGCGATCACAGCGGTATTGAGCACATTACCACCACTGGAACTGGTTATTCAGGGTCCAGTTGGCGACGGTGTTGATCAGAATGACATGGCCTTCAACAAAGTCTTTCCGTATGAATCTACGCCTCAAAATGGACGTATTCATAATCATCATGGACAGAAGATGGGTCAGGATCAGGATCTTTAACAGGAGTATGGGGGTGGCAATGTCCCCCCCTTTTGTTTGTCATGAATAACTTAATTTGTCGTTTAACACTCATACTAATAACAGCACAATCAGGTTTTTCGTTTGCCCATGATCCTGGTTTGAGTTTTGCCGAATTATCCGTAAACGAATATCGAATAGAAGCCCATCTGGTTTTTGCAAAAAGCGATCTGGAATCAATAGTTGTAATGAATGCTGATCAAGATGGAAATATTAATATCAATTCAGATCTGGGTATGTTAGCAGGAG
>JALSSM010000415.1 GCA_026984275.1 Gammaproteobacteria bacterium | reverse complement strand
AGCCGAAGAGGAAGCTAAAGCCGAAGAGGAAGCTAAAGCCGAAGAGGAAGCTAAAGCCGAAGAGGAAGCTAAAGCCGAAGAGGAAGCTAAAGCCGAAGAAAGTATTGATGACATTCTATCTCAGCTGGAAGCTGAAGAATCGTCAGAAACGGTTTACCTTGAATTTGATCAGGAACCCGTTGATCAGGAACCGGCCTCTTATCCAGAGTACACGGCTCCGGCAGAAAACCTGAGTGGAAAAGAATCAGAACCCCGATATTTCGATGAAACAGGTGTCAATTATGTCGGTTCTGAAAGGGCACCCGTTCAAGGTGAAACCACTGAAGAACCTGTCATAGAAAGTCAGCAAACGACCGAAGAGATTGAAGTCGTAGAAGAACCACAAATCGAGGAAGGTTTCCTTGATAAAATCAAGGGTATGATTCCTGCGGGACTTGTTGATTCCATCCCCGGAGGAATCAAAACAGTGCTGGCTGTCGTCCTGGGGCTATTAGCCTTATTACTTGCAGGTCTGTTTAAATTAATAGGAAGGGGATCAAAAGATGATGCTGAAACGCTGGACTTACTTGATCCCACCGAGCTTGAAAACTCAGAAGACGTCTTTGATATAGAGACACAGGAAGTGTCTGAAGAGAGCCTCGCTGAAGAATTCATCCAGGATAAAGCAGAAGAAGTTGAAGAGGTTATCAATGAACAGGAGATTGAGACCGCTGATGATCTGACGGACGATTTCGGCCTGGATTTTGAAGAAGAAACGGTTGATGAAGATATGACTGATTTTCAGGAAGAAGAAGATCAGTCAGAAGCTGAGGAAGAGGAAGAAGAACTGACCTCTGAGGGACTGGTTAATCTCGAAGATACACTTGAGCAGATCAAGCCGCTACTGGATCAAACAGAAGAAGAGCTGGAAGAGGATCCGCTTGAAGAAGTAAACCTTTCTCTTGCCTATGAACAATTTGATAAGGCGGAAGCCCTGGTTAAAAAAGCGATTGAGGATCATCCCGAGGAAGATGGGTTTAAATTACGCTTACTTGAAGTTCATTATGCTGCTAATAACCAGGAAGCCTATGAAGAAGCAGCCAGGTCTTTGTATGAGGCCACTGATGGGGAAGGACATCTCTGGGAAAGTGCTGTTGCCATGTGGTCAGAAATGTCACCAGACAGAGATTTATTCGAAGTTGATGGAGATGATGATCAGAAAGGTGGTACTGATACAGGTTCTACAGCTGCCGGAATGATTGCAGGCATGTCTGCTGCCGGAGCAGGGGCCGCTTTTATAGATTCAGCATCTGACGATGACAGTGAGTTTATCAATATTGCTGATGAAACGATGTCTCTGGAAGAAACAGATCTGATCGACATCTCAGCTGAGGCGACATCTGATTTATCTGAAGACGAAGATTTTCTGAATATTGCTGAAACAGGTGAAGTTGAAGATGATGATTTTCTCAACATTGCAGATACAGCAGAAAAAGAAGCTGGTGATGTTACTCTCAATGAGACAGTGGCAAGTGTAGAAGAGGATCTCACTCTGGACATGGAAGAGGGGCTTGATCTGGAACTGGGAACTCAGGACGAAGAGCCTGAAGATGATTCTCTAAGTATCGATATGCTTGATATTACAGCTGTAGGTACTGGTGGAGAAGAGACGGTTGATACTTCAGCAACTGGCGAAGAATCAGTGGCGGCTGATTCAGATGCAGAAGAACTTTTTGAATTGACGAATGAGTTTAAATCCGTTGATGAAAAAATACTCTCAGATAATTCTGATGAACTGGATGAAAGTGCAGATATTCTTGAGTTTTCATCAGATGATCCAGTACAGGAATCAGAATCGACGTTTGGGTTAGATGAAACCAGCTCTGATACTGTTAGTGAAGGTGATGCTGATCTGGAATCCCTGGCCAAATCACTCGAAGATACAATTTCTGGTCTCGATGCAGGTGGGCTTGATGATCTGACTTTTGAGTTTGATCCTGATGGAACTCTTGAAAGCACCCTGGCAAGTACGCTTGGCGTTTCATCAGATCTTGATCTGGAAAATGAAGGTGATGAAATTGACACTAAATTGAATCTTGCAAAAGCCTACATTGAGTTAGGGGATGCTGATGGCGCTAAAGATATCCTTCATGAAGTCAGTGTTGATGGAAATGACGATCAGAAGAAAGATGCTCAGGATCTTCTTCAACAAATAACGTCATAATGGGCAGCGCCACGACAAGGATGTCAGCCTAGGCAGAACACGTTTATACAAAGTCAAAGAATATAGTGACTCATGCCGTTACTCGAATTGTAAGTTTCTTGATCCTTGCTTTTTTTCTGGCTATGGGTGATGGTACGATCATTGTTTTTAGTAGCGTCTTAACTGCAGTTATCTACTTCTACGATCCACCAGAAGATTTTTCAAAACTATTTCGGTCAATAAAAAGAATGAAGTGGTTTTTTTTATCAATATTACTCGTCTATCTTTTTATTAATACTTCAGGTAGTGATCTAACCGTACAATTACAAGAAGGTCTGAAGAGGATCATGATATTAATTATCATGATGTTATTGGTTAGCTGGTTAATGAATAAAACGCCACGCGAACAAATTATATCTGCATTGATTTTTCTTTTATCGCCATTAAAAATTCTTGGGTTTCCTACTCATAAACTGGCATTAAGGATAGAGCTGGTTTTTCGAAACTTTGATAATATTCAAAGTATTGTTGTACGACAAAAAGATAAAATCACAGGCGATTTGAAAAATGTTGATGAGATTGGAAAGAGAGTTTCCGAAGTCTATTTTGATATTGTCGAAATGACAAAGACCAAACATCCAGATGAAGTTGTGCTTCATTATCAGAGTCCGGCATCTCCAATACAATGGCTATTACCCATCATTCTTTTTGTTGTACTTTTTCTGATTCATCATTAACCTGAACTCGGGATATGGATGGCCATAAAAACGTTAATATCCTATCAGTTATATGAAACCATGTGGAATGTTTTGTCCAGTGCACCGTTTTTAGTGACTATCAAGGCGGAGATGCGCAGCCATAGCGAGCTATTGGAAACAGCTCCAACGCCGAGAGTCGCTAAAAGAAGCGTGCTGGATGGCTATCCCTTATCCCGAGTTCAGGTTAATTCATTGTGAAACTTGCATTCGGTATAGAATATGAGGGGAGTGCCTATCATGGTTGGCAGAGTCAGAAAGGTGTTCCTACCATACAGGAAACTTTAGAAGAAGCCTTAACGAAAATTGCTGACCAACCCATCAGAGTTCACTGTGCCGGACGTACGGATACGGGCGTCCATGGACTGGGGCAGGTTATTCATATAGAAACAGATGCGATCAGAAAAGAAAGCTCTTGGTTGTTTGGATCTAACACTCACCTGCCTTCCGATATTAGTGTTAAGTGGGTAAAGCAGGTAAGTGATGATTTCCATGCTCGATTCTCTGCCACCAGGCGAACCTATCGTTATTACATTCTAAATCAACAAGCTCGATCAGCTATCCTGCGAAATAAAATTGTCTGGGAGAGAAGACCACTCTCGCTTAAACCGATGAAAAAAGCGGCCTCATATTTAACAGGGACTCATGATTTTTCAGCCTATCGCTCCCTGGAGTGTCAGGCACATTCTCCCGTACGTACAGTCTACCGACTTGAGATAAATCAACATGGCCCGGTGATTATGTTAGAGATTGAAGCAAATGCTTTTCTCCATCATATGGTACGAAATATTGCGGGTGTCTTAATGGCAGCAGGTATGAAACGAGCAACACCTGAGTGGGCATTAGAAGTGTTGGAAGGTAAGGATCGACGTTTGGGAGGAGTCACTGCGCCACCTGAAGGTCTATATCTGATGAAAGTAGATTATCCTGAAAGTTTCAAACTCCCATCCCTGGAGTCGACCAGTACCACCAGTACCCTACAGATTCTAACTGATCTCCTGTCTTAATGCATCACAGGTAGTGTCATATTGTTGTTTTAATTGATCATAGAATCTATCTATTTCGTCCAGTTGATTATTCTTACCAAGGTTTTCTATTTCCTTACATAATTCCGCAAGGTTATCAGCACCAAGATTAGCGCTACTGGACTTTAAACTATGTGCCGTACTGCGAATGATTTTAGCGTCTTTACTTTTCACTGCCCGTTCTAGCTCAGTCAGAATTTTATTGGAGTTTTCAAAATAAAGCCCGACAATTTTCCCCAGAATATCGGGTGCTCCTTCACGTTGTAAAGAGCGTATATTATCCAGCGTTGTCTGGTTGAGTTGCCCGGGTAACTCTGTTTCGACAGATTCTTCTTCTATAGTATTAATCGTTTCAGCAACTTCAATATTATCTACAGTCTGGTCAGTCTCAGGAGCCGTTAAACTAAAAAGATCATCTGGCTCTGATTGATCAGAACTTCCTTTATCCACAACTTTATTATCTTCAAGGTTATCTTCTGGTAACCATTTCTCCAGAACAGACGTTAGCTGCTCTCTGGTAAAGGGTTTGGTTAAATAATCATCCATTCCTGCATTGAGACAACGTTGACGGTCACCTTCCATAGCATTGGCCGTTAAAGCAATAATGGGTATCCGATCTTCATCAACCAATTTTAAACGTATTATTCGGGTTGTCTCATAACCATCCATTTCAGGCATTTGACAATCCATGAGAATTAAATCGAATGGCTTGTTTTTACTTTCTTTGAGAGCCATGATGGCTTTTTTGCCATTGGAGGCGATCTCAACCGTGCACCCATGTTCTTTAAGCATGAGCTCTGCAAGTTCCTGGTTGACGGGATTGTCTTCAGCAACAAGTATATGAGCATTAAAAACTTTCATCACAGGATCTGAAACGTTTTCCGTTTCACTGTCTGAGACTTTCCGTTCCGGGAGACTCACAGTTGCCAGTAAGGCATTATAGAGATCGGCCTGTCTGACGGGTTTCGTTAAGTATGATTTAATTCCTGCTGAAGTCCAGACCATGGTCTCTTCAAGATGATTAATCGAATTCATCAGAATTAATGGCATTTCAGCGAATGACTCGTTGTTTTTGACGATCTTTGCCAGCTTAAGACCACTAATATCTGGCATATCATGATCCAGTATCGCCAGAGAGAAAGGCTTATCAGTGTGTTGTGAAGATTCCAGTATTTCTACGGCAGACTCAGCACTGGAAACGGTGACGGCTTCTATATCCCACTCTTTCAGTTGTTGAGCAATATTTCTGCTATTCGAATCATTATCATCAACAATTAAAACCTTTAAGTCACTCAGGACTTGTTCTTTATTATCTTTATCAACATGATGGCCTGAATCTTTTTCAAGTTGGGCGGTAAACCAGAAGGTCGATCCTTCACCCACGGTACTCATCACACCAATTTCACCATCCATAAGATTGACCAGGTGTTGACAAATTGTCAGCCCCAATCCTGTACCTTCAGTTGTGTGCTCAACCGTCTGTTGAGATTGTGAAAAAGAGTCGAAGATGGCGTTCTTATCTTTCTCAGGAATTCCCACACCCGTATCATTGACTTCAAAATAGACTGAATTACCATATTCTTCTTTATTAATATCCACCCTGATAACGATCTCACCATTATCAGTGAATTTAATAGCATTACTAATCAGGTTACTTAATATCTGGACTAATCTCTGTTTGTCACAAACGTACAAAGAATGGTCATTAGCCGGATAAATACAGGTTAACTCTAAGCCTTTGCTACTGGCACGTTCAGAAAAAGCACTGGCCACCTCTTCCATGATAAGTCTTAAATCATGAGAAGAATTGTTGAGTTCAAGTTTGCCTGCTTCAATTTTGGACAGATCAAGAATATCGTTGATCAGATTAAGCAGCGTCTTTCCTGACTGTTGAATGATATCAGTAAGATGCGATTGCTTATTGCTTAAGTGAGTGTTTTGTAACAATTCAGCCATGCCTAACACACCGTTGAGAGGTGTGCGGATTTCATGACTCATGTTGGCTAAAAAGGCGGCCTTATTGGCGACCTGTTGCAATGCTTCATCATGGGATCTTTTGAGTTCTTCTAGCGCTTTTTCCTGTTTGATCGCTAACGCAAGTACTTTGCTCAGTTCTTTTTTAGATTGTAATTCACGTTCAACTTCCTGATTGATGACGCTTTGAATCCCAATATAACCAGAGATTTCTTCAGGGATCTCGATGATCGGATCAATTGATGTACGTACCCAGATCAGGTTTGAATCTTTTTCATCTGAGGTGTGAGTTGATGTGACCTGATGACGCATACTCCAGGATCGTCCTTGTTTCAGTGATTCCAGAAGTTTGAGTGCAATATTTTTTGAATGAGGGATCTCACTGACAGAACGTCCTAATGCCTCATGTTCCGACCAGCCATTCAGGTCAAGAAACTTTTGATTGGCGTACTCTATTCGGCCTTTGGTATCTGTTACAAAAACAGCTTCTTGACTTGCTTCAATCGCAGAAAAGACTTTTACGACTTGTGTGGCGAGTGAATGTGATGTCGAATGTTCGGCCTTATTATCCATAATGTAGCGTGTTTTAGTTTAACGGCAAGTGTCCATGCACTACTTATCGGGCGTAATCGTTGAAACTTTAGAGACTTTAAAGGCAGGAATACAGTCAGGATTCTCTGTTGGAACGCCTTTTTTTCCATCGACGAACCAGATGAAGACGCCATAAAAGTCGTACCGTTGCATTCCCAATCGCAGAAGCAAAAACACCAAGAATAAAACAACCGGTAAGTAAAGGTTTCCATATATTGATCATGGTTTCGGATAACCATTGATATGACAATTCGAAGTGTGTTATCTCAGCAGGTATTCCCAGTACAGTGGCACCAACTTCATAAGCGAGAAGGAACATGGGGCCCATAGTGACAGGGTTGGTCAGAAAAACAGCCGTTACTGTCAATGGAAGATTTACTCTGGCAAAAATGGCCGCAATGGCAGCCATGACCACCTGACCCGGGAGAGGAATATATGAAATAAAAAAGCCTATGGCGACAGCATTAGCAGCCGACCGGCGATTTAAATGCCAGAGATTCGGATCATGAAGCCAGTCACCGAGGTGTTTGAAATATTGATGATCATTAAAGTGCTGGCGTTGTGGAATATACCGTTTGTAAAGTTTTCTTGGATCCATTGAAAAGGGAAACGCCAACAATTGATTCACGGCTTTTAAGTATACAATAGCCTGATTAGAATATCGCTAATGAAAACAGGGATTGTTGCATTTTTTGTTGGAATACTGGTGCTCTACCAGTTTCCGGTTTTACCAGATAGCCGCTGGGTTTTTCTGGCTTTTCCTTTGCTCGTTTTTCTTATCTTAAAGCCCGGGTTACGTCTGGTTATTTTCTTTATTCTTGGGTTTCTGTGGGCCTTGTTTCGTGCCGATTGTATTCTGAGTCACCAACTTCCCAGGGCGATGGAAGGACAAGATCTGGCGATTGAAGGAACCATAGCCGGTTTACCGCATCAATC
>JALSSM010000414.1 GCA_026984275.1 Gammaproteobacteria bacterium | reverse complement strand
TCTACTGGTATCCATCAAGTAGGTCTTACAAAATTTATACACCTCTTCAAATCGCTCAGGATGGCGAGGTACAAGTATTAACAGGCAATCAGGGTAAGTTTTAAGGATCTGTTTATGGGCCATCAGAATCTGATCTTCTTCGCCCGGATGTGTGCTGGCCGCAATCCAGACAGGTCTCTGCCGTCCAATCTGTTTTTTTAATTCTGCAGACTGTTCTTCGTGTCCATAAGGCAGTTCCTGATCATATTTTAAACTACCGGATACGATCACTCGATCTGACCCTGCACCTAATGAAATAAATCGTTGAGCATCCTGATCGGTCTGTGCTGAAATGGCTGAGATCTTTGAAAACATGGGCCGGGATAAATGACGGATACATTGATAACCCTTTCCAGACTGTTCGGACATGCGCGCATTTGCCAGCATCACGGGGATATTTTTTTTCTGGCAAACATGAATTAAATTTGGCCAGGCTTCAGTTTCCATAATGATCAACAGATCAGGTTTTATTTTATTAATAAACCTTTGCTGAAAACTGACCAGATCATAGGGCGCATAGTAATGGATAATTTGTTGATGGCCATATCGTCTTTTAACCGTTTCAGCACCTGTTGGAGTGGTCGTCGTCATGATAATTTGCAGGTTAGAAAATTCTTCCTGAATTTTTTTAACCAGAGGAACCGTCGCTTCAACTTCACCCACTGAAACAGCGTGGATCCAGATTATTTTCTGATCATGATGACTGATTGCCGGAACGATCCCAAGTCGCTCCTGCCATCGCTGGCGATACATTGGGTTTTTACGACCCTTAAAGTAAAGACGGATGAAAACAAAAGGAAGTGCAATTGTCAGTAGTAAGGAATATAGCCTGCGCATTTAGCGATTGATGATGTCGAGGTACTCTTTCACCCCCTGCTCCACCGTTTTGAATTCTTTGCGATAACCTGCTGCTCTTAATGCAGAAATATCCGCTTGCGTAAAACTTTGATAACGTCCCACCAGATGTTCTGGAAATGGAATGTATTCCAGTTCACCTTTTCCATGCCAGGCAAGAACTGCATTAGCCACATCATTGAAGGTCTGGGCTCGCCCAGTTCCAAGATTGAAAATTCCACCAACTTGTGGGTTATCCATCAACCAGTGATTAACAGTGACCACATCACCCACATAAACAAAATCACGCTGTTGTTCGCCATCTCCATAACCATCACAACCTTCAAATAGTTTTACTTTTCCAGTTTCTTTGACCTGGTTATTAAGATGCCAGGCAACACTGGCCATGCTACCCTTGTGTTGTTCACGTGGACCATAAACATTGAAGTATCTTAGCCCCACCACCTGACTGTTAATTTTGTCCTGATTCTGACGGACGTATTGATCAAATAATAATTTTGAATAGCCATACACATTCAGTGGCGCTTCATTTTCTGATGATTCACTGAAAACTTCATTACCACCATAAACCGCTGCACTGGAGGCATACACAAATGGAATTTTTTCTTTAACACAGAATTTAAATAACTTTTTTGTGTAGGTGTAATTATTGTCCATCATGAACTTCCCATCCCACTCAGTGGTCGTTGAACAGGCTCCCTGATGAAAAATAATATCAATCTTTTGATCAGCTAATCGATTAAGTTTTGCTGGAAAATCATCCTTGTCAAAATAATCCATGATCGTGCAATCAGCAAGATTCTTAAACTTGGTACCATCCGTCAGATCATCAACGACAATAATATCATCCCGCCCCATGTCGTTAAGTTGTTTAACCTGATTGCTGCCGATGAAACCGGCTCCACCTGTGACTATGATCATTTATTTTTTCATCCTAATCTTTATTTCGGGCCGCTTCTATCAAACTCGTCGTAGAGTAACCGTCAAGAAAATCAAGCACGATCACCTTCCCACCATTGTCCAAAACCTGTTTTCCGCCGACAATTTCTTCTGCTTTATAATCACCACCCTTGACCAGAATATCTGGCAATAAACGGCTAATCAGTCTTTCTGGCGTATCCTCAGAGAAAGGTACCACCCAGTCAACACAGGATAAGGCGGCCAGAACTTTCATGCGATCATCGAGTGAATTCAGAGGTCGGCATTCACCTTTTAATCGTTGAACAGAGGCGTCATCATTCACCGCGATGATCAGTCGATCACCCAAAGCACGTGCTTTTTCAAGATAGCTGATATGCCCTGCATGTAAAAGATCAAAACATCCGTTGGTCATCACAATGGTTTCACCACGCAAGCGAGCAGCATTGATTTGTTCTACCAGCGCGTCCTCACTTTGAATACCCGTATCTTCTTCACGAGGTTCATGGAGCGCCGTATGCAGTTCTTCGAGCGTCACACTGGCCGCACCCAGTTTTGCAACAACCAGACCGGCCGCCGTATTTGCCAAAGCTGTCGCGTGAACCAGAGAACCGCCAGCTGCCATTGTCGTTGCTAATGTAGCAATCACCGTATCACCGGCACCCGTCACGTCAAAAACCTCTGCTGCTCGAGCCGGAAAATGTACAGGCTCCTCACCCTGTTGTAACAAAGTCATACCGTGTTCGCTACGTGTGATCAACAAAGCCTCGAGAGAAAGTTCTTTGCATAAAACCAACCCTTTGTTAATGATTTCTTCGTCACTCCGACACTCACCAACCACTGCTGTAAATTCACCGAAATTGGGGGTGATCAGGTTTGCATTTCTATATTTATAGAAATCATTTCCTTTAGGATCGACAATAACTTTTTTTCCATCTTGCCTGGCAAGTTCAATCAGACGTTCGATGTCAGACAAACAACCTTTTGCATAATCTGACAGGATCACGACATCCGTCTCTTTTAACCTTTTTTGATATTCTTCAATCAGTTCATCAACATTTGGATTGATTGATGTCGATTCAAAATCGAGGCGGATCAGTTGTTGGTGCTGACTAAGAACGCGCAGTTTTGTAATGGTTGGAAAATCAGTAAGCTGGGAGAAATGACATTCAACACCGCGTTGATTGAGACCCGTTTTAAGTGTTTCTGAAGCATCATCAGTTCCGGTCAATCCCATCAATGAAGCTTTCGCTCCAAGACTTACTACATTCAATGCCACATTTCCGGCACCACCCGGACGTTCTTCGATGTGGTTAATTCGCACAACAGGCACTGGCGCTTCTGGAGAAACACGTTGCGTGGGACCCGACCAGTAACGATCAAGAATAACGTCACCAACAACAAGAACTCGGGCAGAATCAAATGGCAGATATGTAGAAAACATGAAACTATGGCAATATATAAAAGTCGAATTCTACCATATGACTATGAAACAGTATTTATTCTTATCTTTTGTCCTGACACTACTTAGTTTTTCTGGCCACGCAACACTACCAGGAAATTTCACGGCCACTTATAACCTTTATTACGATGACCTGCGAATTGGTATTATGGAGCGTCATTTGATCCATAATAAAGATGGATCAGGAACATTTGAGTCAAACGGTAAGCTGACTGGCCTGGCTGCTTTATTTCGGAAAGATAAGATCACTGAGGTTAGTCGTTGGGAGTCTATTGATGGTCAGATACGACCTGTAGAATACAAATACTTAAAAACTGGCGATAAAAAAGATAAAACAGAAAACTATCTTTTTAACTGGAACAAAAATAAAGTCCTGAGCTCTACTCAAAATGGTCAAAAAGAACTTGATATAAAACCCGGTTTACTGGATAAACTACTGTACCAATTTGCTGTAATGGGATTGAGTGATCCAGAAAGAGGACTGGAATTTGATCTTATCGACGGCACATCTTTCAAAAACTACCAGTTCGAATTCAAAGGTAAAGAAACACTTTCTACACCCTTGGGGAAACTAGAGACACTAAAGTTCCAACGAAAAAGGCCAGCAACCACTGAAAAAGAAAACGATAAACGGAAAACTATCCTCTGGTGTGCACCCTCTTTACATTATCTGCCAGTACGAGTAGATAATTTTGATAAAAAAGGTCATTTAACATCTATCATTATTAAGAATGTTCAGGGATTATAAAAACATCCTTATAAACCGCCCTTAAAATACCGAATCAATTCCTCAGCGGGAATATAGCCTCCCATTTCCTGACCATTCGCCAGATAAACTGAAGGTGTTCCTCGGACTCCCATCGACTTACCCATTTCATATTGTTGAGTCACACGATCATCACACACTGCTGGAGGAATACTTTTTCCTGCTTTTGCCTCAGTCAGTGCTGTTTTTTTATCTTTGGCACACCAGGCAGACTGAGCAGCAATAAAGGATGGTGATCCTATACCTGCACGGGGAAAGGCAAGATACCGAACAGCAATACCGTTATCATTCAATTTTTTGATCTGCTTATGAAATTTTCTGCAATAAGCACAATCTATGTCGGTATAAACATAGAGAATGTGCTCTGTTTTCTCTGGTGCAAATTCAATCAGCTTACTGACATCAATATTGTCAAAAGCTTCACCTCGGGCCTGCATCCGTCGATCTTCGGTCAAGTTTTTTCGCTCAACCAAATCCATTAAATCGCCTTCAAACACATAACGACCATCATCAGAAATATAAACCACTTTACCGTTATCCATAACAACTTCGTAAAGACTTCTAACGGGTGTTTGTGTAATTGAATTAATTACAACATTTTCACCGAGCACTGCTTTAATCTTGCCTGATAACATTTTTTCGGTATCTGATTCCGCAGAGACCGATGAAACTACCATCATAGAAGTCAATAATAAAAAAACAAAGATTTTAATTTGTTGCATACTCAGGTAGCTCCTGTTTAATTTCTAATAATCTTACCAAGCAAGTGATGTGCCTGATCTCGACAGTTTATCAGACTATCAAGATATCTACAGGTTCCCTTAGGGTGACACGTGCTACAATTATTTATTATCTCTGATTGAGATAGAAACCACATGTCAGATCAACCAAACACGAGAACATCAACTTCCAGGCGCTGGTTCCTGCTTGTCTGGCATAAGTTTTGTCGCCTGGTAGTCAAGGTCTTTTACCGTCATTTTGAAATCGTCGGCCTTGAAGCACTCCCTGAAAAAGGTGGCCTTATTCTGTGTGCGAATCATATAAACGCACTCGCTGATGTGGTGATCCTGCAGGCTTCTACCGATAAGGATATTCGTCCACTTGCTCGTAGTGGGTTATTTGAAAATCGCTTCCTGAGACCCATCCTGGAAATGATGGGTGCTATTCCCATCTACAGACAGGGTGATAAAGGCAGTCATGTTGCTGATAATGAAGGTACTTTCAGACGTTGTTACGAAATGTTGGCTGCAAATGAAACGCTTATCATCTTTCCAGAAGGGCAAAGCCATTCTGATCCGTACCTGCATGAACTAAAAACAGGCGCTGCAAGAATGGCACTTGGCGCTATTGAAAACAATGGCATTGAACCTGTGGTTCTTCCTGTTGGCCTGACTTTCACCCGCAAAGGCAAATTTCGTAGTGATGTCCTGGTTCATTATGGTCAACCTGTTGATCTCAACACTGATGATGAAAACGACCCACACTCGCAAGTTAAACTCATTACTGATCGGATCACAAAAGGGCTGGCTACGGTAACCTTGAACGCACAATCCTGGAAAGAACTTATTCTGATTGATCGTCTTGAACAATTCTTTGCATTCCGACATGGAAAATATCGACACCGCAATCTGGGACAACGTTTCAGAAGTTTTCAACGACTGGTAAAAGCAAAAAAACTCCTACAGGAAAGTGAACCTGATAAAGTCAGATCCCTGATTAATCATTTAAAAATGTTTGATCGCCTGTGCAAATGTTGTGGTATTAAAAGCTATCATCTGGGCGTCAACTACCACCCCGTTTTTCTGACACTTTATATCGTCAGATCGCTCACAATAATATTGATCGGATACCCACTGGCACTTTGGGGAATCATAAACTCCATTCTGCCCTATCAGCTAACACGAATTCTTACACGCCTTTTTGCAAAAGGATGGGATCAACAAGATACAACAAAAATGCTCGTCGGTTTATTTCTTTTTCCTTTATTCTGGGGAATACAGACATATTTTATCTACCATTATTTTGGTACAGGCTGGACAATCGCTTATTGCATGAGCCTCACCATCGGTGCCGGGTCTGCACTGAAATTGCGTGGTGAGTACAAACGAATCATTAAAGATTTTAAAGTCTTTTTTCTCTTTTTAAGGAAACGGGAACTTAAAGAATACCTGACCATGAAACGCCAGGAAATTGAAGTGGAATTAGCTCAACTTGTTCGGAGAGCAAGAGTCTTATCTACAGAAGAATCACCAGAAAAAATGGCAGGAATTAAAACAATCCAATAATACTAAAGCCCGAACCCGTGAGATAAGTCAGAACGAATACGACCGTCAATATCACAAGTCCGGCAATGACCAGCATAAAAGTTCGTTCAATAAATTTAATTGAGCTTTTAAGAATTTTTGAAAAGGATCGGCTTAATGCCGTGAATACCGGAATAGTAAACTTAACCGTCTGATCCAGTTTTTCCCATGCGCCTGTCCTTAGTGACAGTTCCTCCTGATTTTGTATATCGAGACCTTCTTCCTTTTTTTCAACCGATGGGGCTGAAACGGATTCATTCGGTTTATTGTAAACTTCATTATCATCAGAATAGAACTCTCTGATCGGTACGACATTATCCAGCTCGGCTTCCTGATCCAGCTCGGCTTCCTGATCCAGCTCGGCTTCCTGATCCAGCTCGGCTTCCTGATCCA
>JALSSM010000413.1 GCA_026984275.1 Gammaproteobacteria bacterium | reverse complement strand
AGATGCACGCAAATCCGTTGCCATGGTCGGTGCACCCGTCAATTTTTCAATACCACGTGTGATCGCTGTATTACCTTCCAGAGTAATATTGGCCCCCATACGTTGTAACTCTTGCACATGCATGAAACGATTCTCGAATACCGTTTCTGTGATCGCGCCCGCCCCTTCGGCAATACTGTTCAATGCTGTGAACTGTGCCTGCATATCAGTCGGAAACCCGGGATATGGCGAAGTACGAATATCTACAGGTTTTGGTCGCTGCCCTTCCATATCCAGCTCAATCCAGTCTTCACCTGAACTGATTTTTGCTCCTGCCTCTTCCAATTTGGAAATCACAGAATCCAGTAGATCAGGACGAGTATCTTTCAATTTAACCTTTCCACCCGACATCGCAGCAGCAACCAGAAAGGTTCCCGTTTCGATTCGGTCAGGAACGATATCATAAGTGGCACCCTGCAGAGATTCGACACCTTCTATGGTAATCGTGTCAGTTCCGGCACCTTCTATTCTGGCTCCCATCGCAATCAGACAGTCAGCCAGATCAACAACCTCTGGTTCCCTTGCTGCATTTTGAAGAACCGTTGTTCCTTCAGCCAGTGCTGCCGCCATCATCAGATTTTCAGTACCTGTAACAGTCACAACATCCAGCAATAAATTACAGCCCTGCAGGCGACCTGATTTTGCATGGATATAACCATTGTCTACGGTTATTTCCGCGCCCATCTTCTGCAAGCCATCAAGATGAACATTTACCGGGCGCGAACCAATTGCACAACCACCCGGTAAGGAGACTTCTGCTTCACCAAACCGTGCCAGCAATGGACCCAACACTAGAATCGACGCACGCATCGTTTTCACCATTTCGTACGGTGCGAAAAAATTCTTAATCGTAGAACTGTCCACCTCGACACTGATATTCTCGTCCACAGTTAGCTGTACGCCCATGCCCCCCAGCAAGGCCATCGTGGTTGTAATATCATGCAAATGCGGGACGTTTCTGATCAGTGAAGGCGTTTCTGCAAGCAGGGTAGAAACCAGAATAGGCAACGCAGCATTTTTAGCGCCAGAGATCCGGATTTCACCATTGAGAGGCTTTCCTCCAGTGATAATCAGTTTATCCATAAGTTATTTTATTACTCGTAATTCGCTGCTTTTATCCCACTCTTTGCGTGTCAGAGGACGAATTGAGAGGGCGTGGATTTCATCTTTCATTTTATCGCCAAGTGTCGAGTAAACCAATTGATGCTTTTTCACCAGTGATAAACCTTCGAACTCATTACTGATCACGACTGCCTGAAAGTGTGTGCCATCATCACCTTCTACAATGGCCTCGGAACCTTCGATTCCGGCTTCAATTAACGATTTTATTTCCTGTGGGGTCATCAAACTATCCAAACATCTTGAAAAAAAGGAGTGAAGGATAGCCTCAAGTCTCGATTATTGCCAGCCAGAAATGCCAAAATACCGGCAGAAGCTATATACCATGTTCAATGAAATAGAGTTATGAAGGCTGAAAAGCACTCTCCGGGATGATTTTAGAGAGTCCATACACATTCGCCACGTCATGCATTCTTGCGGGAATATTCTGGAAGCGAAGGTCTTTCTTTTGTCTCTTTGCAACCTTCATCAACTCGATAATAAAGGCCAGACCTGCACTGTCTATTTTCCCGACCTGCCCCAGATCAATCACAGTGAAAGATTCGTTTTTCCTGATCAGGCGACGACCTTGTTGAATCGCATCGGCCACCGAATAAACATCCAGATCACCCTGCACAGATAAAATGCGGTCATCCTCAACATTATGAGAAAAACGTGATTTCATCAGGTCTTAAACTCTTTATTTTTTTTCACAAGATTTTGTATCAACCCATCCAGACCAACGTTTCGGATTTCTGTTGTAAATGAGGAACGGTATGTTGAGATCAGACTGACACCATCCACTGAGATATCATAGATTTTCCAGTCTTTATCTTTATTATGCATACGGTAGTCTACAGAAAATCGCTTCCCATCGTGTGTAATGATTGTTGATTTGACACTCACTTTACCATTTCTTACTTCACCTTTAACGGGTGGGTATAACACTTTTTCATCAGAGATTTTCAGTAGTGATGACGAATAGGTTTTTATCAGTAACTTTTTAAACTCATCTTTAAATTGTAATCGCTGGTCTTTCGTAGCCTTGCGCCAGTTCTTACCCAGAATCCAGCGAGCTGCTCTTTTAAAATCAACAATCGGTACAAGCTTCTCATTAACCAGCTTATGAAGTTTAGCTTTATCCTGCTCCAGTTCTGAACGATGTGATTTCACATAATCGATAACTTCTTCAGCCGTCGTCTTTATTACCAACCTTGCTTCTTCGGCTTCATTGGCCATAGCCGCGGAAGTACAAAAAAAGAACATAAAGATTAGATAAAATATTTCCTGCAGTATGATTTTAGTTTTCATAATATAAATGACCGTAAGGTGATTAATGATAATTTTAGCTTCTCAAAGTCATAACGTCCAAAATCCCAGAACCTTTACTTTCAGGGCTTCTCTTTCTGTTGAACCTCGAAATAAATCAGACTTTCCTTATTCTTTATCACCATCTCCAGAGGCCTTGTTATAAAGTACCTGACCAATAACCTGTTCAAGTACAACTGCTGATTGAGTAATCTCAATCTCGCCACCATCCTCCAAATAATCTTCCGCCCCACCTGCCTCCAGACTGATGTACTGCTCACCAAGTAAGCCTGCTGTGTAAATATTTGCCGTTGTATCCTCAGGAATTTTTCGATATTTCGGATCGATTTTCATGACTGCAACGGCTTCATAAGTTTCCTCATCAAACATGATCTCAGCAACCCGACCAACCAGCACTCCCGCCATTTTCACTGGTGATCGGACCTTTAGCCCACCAATATTGTCGAATTTTGCCTGTATCTCATACCCATCGTTTCCAGCCAACGTGCTGATATTACTAACTTTCAAAGCCAGCACGACAATGGCGGCCAATCCAAGTGCGATAAACACTCCGACTACTGTTTCTATTGCTTTTGACTGTGCCATATATTACTCCTTAATCAAACATTATCGCTGTGAGTACAAAATCCAGCGCCAGTATTGCCAGACTGGAATTAACGACGGTTCTGGTTGTCGCACGGCTGATCCCTTCTGAGGTTGGAATCGTATCATAACCTTCAAAAACAGCGATCCAAGTCACTACAAAACCGAATACGATACTTTTTATAACACCATTCATGACATCTTCATGAAAATCCACTGCGGACTGCATCTGCGACCAGAATGCACCATCATCTACACCAAGCAAACCAACACCAACAAAATAGCCACCATAAACTCCAACAGCACTGAAAATTGCTGCAAGTAGAGGCATCGCGATCACACCGGCAAGCAACCGTGGTGCTACCACTCGGTGTAGAGGATCAACGGCCATCATTTCCATCGCTGAAATTTGTTCGGTACTTTTCATTAGACCAATTTCCGCTGTCAAAGCCGAACCTGCGCGCCCGGCAAATAACAGTGCCGCTACAACAGGTCCCAACTCCCGAACCAGAGACAATGCAACAACAACTCCCAATGACTCTGCGGCTCCAAAGTCCACTAGCGTATTATATCCCTGTAAGCCCAGTACCATACCAACGAAAAAACCGGATACAACAATAATCACCAGAGACAATACTCCGATAGAATAGAGCTGTGAGATCAGATCACGCCAACGTTTGATCACCCCAAACATTCCACTTAAAACATAGAAAAGGAATATCCAGCTACGGCCAAGCCAGCCAAAAGCACTGATCCCCATTCGCCCAAGTGCCCTGATCATGATCGATCTCCGGACACAAGATCTTTTGCCAGATCATCAGCAGGATAATGAAAACGTACAGGACCATCCGGCAGGGCGTTCAGGAATTGTTTAACCCATTCTGATCCAGCTGTTTGTAATGAATCCGGAGTTCCCTTTCCGACCACTTTGCCTGCTGACAAGATATATACATAATCCGCAATTGACAGTGTTTCTTTTACATCATGCGAAACCACAATACTGGTCAGATGCATCGCATCGTTCATTAATTTGATTAAGCGGATCAGTACACCCATCGAGATGGGATCCTGTCCGGTAAAAGGTTCGTCGTACATGATCATCATTGGATCCAGAGCAATCGCCCTGGCTAACGCCACTCTTCTCGCCATACCACCGGAAAGTTCACTGGGCATCAGATCACGGGCACCACGTAGACCGACCGCTTCCAGTTTCATTAGCACCAGTGTACGGATCGCTTCTTCGGACAAGTCAGTATGTTCAACCAGAGGGAAAGCAACATTGTCGAAAACGGAGAGGTCCGTTAATAAAGCGCCGCTTTGAAATAACATGCTCATACGTTTGCGCAGCGTAAAAAGATCTTTACGAGAAAGCCTGGGCACTTCCAGGCCATCCACAAAAATGGTGCCTGTTTTTGGTTTTAACTGACCCGCGATCAGGCGGAGCAACGTGGTCTTACCACAGCCACTGGGACCCATGATCGCTGTGATCTTGCCGCGCGGTATCTCAATGTTCACCTTGTCGAAGATGACACGATCACCACGCTCGAAGCTCAACCCTTCAGCTCTGACCAATGGTTCTGTTGTTTGTTGATCTAATACCACCGACACTGCCGTTTAATTTATAAAGAGGTGATTTTCGTTGACTGGCCGGTTAAGGTCAATAGGTGGATCATTCTCTTCCAGCTGCTAATCCTGATGTCCACCCTAACAACTGATATTTTTCATCCCTGAGACCAACCAGAACTGATTGACCATTTTCAGCGATGCGTATTTCACCATATGCTGCATGATTAAATTTGTCAGCCTGCCCTTCCTGAAAGAAAAAACTATTTGCACCAAGATCAATCTGTCGCCAACCATGAGCTCGGTAATGTAATTTTTTCTCATTTTCTGCCAGCGGTACGTTTTCGTCGTATAAACGCTGAAATTGTGCAATGTTATTTTGATCTTTTATATAAACCAGATCACCTTCTTTTTGTTTTCGTGCGGCATTGGCAAGCTCAACAGGAATATGATAATTCAAAACCATATAGTCACCCTGCATGAGCGATCTCGGATCGACGGGTGCAAGTTTGATCAATAATTGTTCACCATTCTCCAGCACTTGTTCTTTTTGCCAAACCGAATAAATAAATGTGATCATGATCAACAACAATCCGGGAATTATCATAGCTCGACGCCAGTTCTTCATGATCGTTCTCCTACCTGCCCAACCCGACGAACTAACCAGCCTCCCGCCAACATGATCAGCCCACTACTCATCAGGATCAGAGATTTTTTCATCAAGGTCATGTCAATACTGTAGTAATAGTCGCCATAAAAATAGACCAGTGCCATGATAGCAAATGGCACCAGAATTCTGTTTGCTCGCTCAATTCCAATCAGCAACACGATCAGGGCTGCCATGATGGATGGAGATTGGTAAAAAACGATGGTAATGATCAGAGCGAAAATCAAAAACCCTGCTCCTGTCAGGCTTTTCCAGTCAATCTTCAGCCGATTCATGATCAAAATGATGACATAGGCAAGAACCAGAAACAGGCCTGCACTAACAACTCTGGTATAGGGGAAAGACGTCAGAATTTCTCCATGCTGGTTCCAGTCTCTCGAATACCAGAAAATCGAATAAAACCGTTCAATAATTCCTTCGCCTGACAGCAAGGCAAACACGAATGCGTATTGCACCGGACGACCGATATTTTTCCATCTGCCACTCAGATAGTGAGATTCATTCATCCACATCCAGGCTGATAATGCAGCCACAACGATAACCAGCAATGCCATAAAGGCGAGAGGTTGGATTCCCAGCTCTGCTGCGAGTACCCATAAGCCAGCCAGTAGTAGCCAGGTCGATATAAATTTATGTAATTGGTTTTTGTAAAATAAAATAAAGCAAAGTGACAACAACACTATCACTACCGCTGCAATATAATGCTGATCATTAAACTCTGAATAGAATCCAACCATCAATAACACATGTCCCGTCAAACTGGTTGCCAACAATAACTGATCGGGGAAAACAGGTATGGCTTGTTTTGATCTGACGGAAATCAGAAAAGCGATTGCAACTAAAATAAATCCCACAATAATTGCGCCAGTCTCATCCTTAATAATTCCTGTAAAACCAAAAAATATGGCAAACATGACCGCCGCGAGCCAGGCACCTGCCCCTGTTAGTAATTGTACGAACCAGGGCGAACTCTCTTCTGATTGACTGTTCAGAATTTCGAATGATCTTTTTGTTTCATCTTCTGTAAGAAGGCTGTCTTTTGCCAGAATCTGAACAATATCTCTCTTATCCATTGGTGTTCTCATGTGATTTCCATTTCCGTGAGAGGGTCAATAGAAGTCTGGCTGCAATGGTCGTTTCTGCAAGAATAAACAAACCGACGAAAAAAATTCCGCCGATGTCTGTTCCACCTTCAAAAAGTACTCTTATAAAACCACAGGTTAAAACAAAAATGATACTAATAGCGGCCAGTGTCAGCATAAGCAGGTCATGGCGTACATTAAGATAAAAATAGATCATCGCCAACAAAACAACAAAATACATGACCAACAAAACTACCCACACACCACCATGACCACCTGAGAATATTCCCTCCACAGGAATTAATGTCAGTCCACCCAGTAAACAAAAAGCGATAATTCTCGGAAACCATCGACCCTCCTTGTAGCTATTATGGATAATTGTTGTTTTCTCTCGGATCAACAAAATCCCGCCATTAACTACAACAGGTAATAAAATTATCCACTCAGAGAATATCCCTCCATATCCCGGCCAGTGATGACTGATCACGAAAAACCAACGCCCGAAAGCCATGTTGATGAGAACCAACCAGATTAACCAGAGTGGCTGAAAACGTGCAGCAAAAACCCAGAAGAAGATCAGAAAAGCCCAGCTGGCAAAGAGCATATAACTATCCGCACCCGTTTGATAAACCATCCCGAAAATTGCCAGCAATACCCCTGTCAATACTGAAGCTGCCGTCAGCCATAGCTTGCCTGAAAATTTATCCAGTCCGGACCAGTAAGCAGCGAGTGCAGAAATGATCACGCCACTTCCTACGAATGTGAATCGTCCAAACCGATGCAGGTTTTCCCAGTTATAGGCAAAAAAGAAAATCACTCCCGTGAGGAACAATGCGGCACCCAGGCCATAGCCGATCAGCATTAACCAGTTACGCCAGTCATTCCTGTCTGGCAGCACACCCATTTTACACAATGCACTTTCTACAGCCTCACCGTCCAGAGGTATTTCCGAGGCAAGTCGATAAAGCCAGCTTTTGTCAACAGACAAATTTTTAGGTAAAGAAAGCAAAACTATTTTGCCTTCATCGCTTTATTTCTATAATTCATAAAAGCCACATCGTGATGCATCCCCAAATTGGCCCAGGGACGATAGGTATGGTTACCACCGATTTCTTCAAAAATACTTCTGGCTGTTTTGTTATCGCCCATAAAATGAAACACGGCCGCAA
>JALSSM010000412.1 GCA_026984275.1 Gammaproteobacteria bacterium | reverse complement strand
ATAAACGTTGGGGCTTCGGGCTTTGTTACTTCTACCTACGCAACACCAAAGGCTTCAAATGGAACCACAAACGCATTTACCGGATATATTGTGAATTAGAGCTAAATCTGCGGATCAAACCGAAACGACGCATCAAACGAGATAAGCCAGAGGCCTTGAGTGTCCCTGACGAGATGAACCAGGTATGGTCGATGGATTTCATGAGTGATGCGCTCGAAGATGGGCGTAGCTTCCGCACATTCAACGTGATGGATGACTTCAATCGAGAAGGATTGGGTGTCGATGTTGCTTTGTCACTGCCCAGCCTGAGAGTGATTCGCTCACTTGAACGGATCATTGAATGGCGAGGAAAGCCGGATGCATTACGTTGCGACAATGGGCCTGAGTACATCAGCCAGCAGCTAATCGACTGGGCAAATAAAAAACAGATAACCCTGCTGTATATTCAGCCAGGTAAACCAACACAAAACGCCTATATCGAACGGTTTAACCGTACGGCCAGGCATGAATGGCTTGATCTGCACCTGTTTAAAAGCATTGAACATGCGCAACAACTCGCTACAAAGTGGTTATGGACTTACAATAATGAACGGCCGCACACGGCCATTGGTGGCGTGCCGCCAAGACAATTGCTGGAGGCAGCATAACCTCTACTTTTAACTTCGGTTATTAATGGGGGGATTACATAACCCCGACTTTTTTCAGGAATTTCCTGATCTCCATATTGAGAGTATCTTCGTTCATGACGACCTCCAAGTTTCATGTTTTATACAAAATAAGATTACTCCGGTTGAATAATTCTGACAATCGTTGGCTGAAAAAAAACAGGCCCCGGGGTGGGGCCTGAAAAGTACGAGACTTAAATAGTAGGAGGTGAAAGTCTCATTGAAATGAAAAAGTTTTCTTAAACCTTATCAAAAGCAACAATCAGATCATTGCCTTCGAAATGGGCTGAGAGTTGCATGGGGTCAGATCCATTGTCATCACTGGCGATATTGATCACATATTCCCCTTCCTTGTTATCCATCTTCAGAATTTGCTGTGTAGCAGCGCCATCTGAATCAGGATCTTTGGGAGCGATGGTCGTGACCAGTAGACGATCACCGTTTGCATCCGTGTAATAAAAGACGACGGCCAGATTTTCACCCAGGTCATAGGTGACTGGTTCTGATGCATCTAGTCTCTCGACGGAAGCTTGATCAGCAGAAATCACGGAACGATCTTCTGCCTGGGTAGTGAGTCCAGTAAACAATGCTGTTATCATCAATAACAAAGTAGATATTGTTCGTAATTTCATCATATTTCTCCTTCAGTTTTAAAAAAATCAATACCCGGGAATTTGCATAAAACGGATAATCCGGGCTAGAATTGTTGCACTGCAATAGAGTCTAGTGGATACAAAAAGTTCTACAACTCTGATCTGATTAACGCGACGTTAACCTGTAGTAAACGCAACTAAAACCTTCAGATGTGTCATACCAACCATTATGGATAAATTATCAAGTATGAAAGCCTTTGTTGCTGCTGCAAATGCCGGCAGTATCACAGGCGCCGCAGAGGAACTGAGTTTGTCAAAAGCGATGGTCAGCAAGCATGTTGCCTATCTGGAAGATCTTCTGAATAGTCAACTGTTATACCGGAACTCCCGAGGTGTCGCGTTGACTGAACTGGGACAACTTTATCGAGAAAGGTGTATGCAAATCTTTGATCTGATCGAGGAAACGGAATCTTTAATCAGTCAACGTAATGAGAAACCAGCAGGAAAACTAAGAGTGACTGCGCCTACCTCATTGGGTACCTATCATCTGGCTCCAAAGATCGCTAATTACGAAAAAATGTTTCCGGATGTGCGTGTGGAATTGAGCCTTAACGATAAAATTATCGATCTGGTAGAGGAAGGTTTTGACCTTGCTATTCGACTGGGAAAGCTGGATGACTCCAGTCTGATCGCAAGAAAAATTACACAAACGAAACTGGTTGTTTGTGCTGCCCCATCTTATCTGGAGGAACATGGCGTTCCGAAAACGCCAGCTGATCTATTGAACTATAATTGTCTTATTTACAAGCCAAGTTCAATCAATGATGAATGGATATTTAAAAATGGTCAGGGTGAATTTTCACAACCGGTGTCGGGTGACTTTGTAACTAACACGGGTGATGCTTTGCGTATGGCTGCCGGGAAAGGAAGGGGGTTGATTCAGCTTCCTAAGTATGTGGTCAGGGATGACATTAATACCGGGAAACTTCAAATAGTACTGGAAGATTACCAGCCAGACCCGGTGCCTATTTATGCCGTCTATCCAGAGAGAAAAAACCTGCCCGCGACAGTAAAGGTTTTTATTGATTATTTAATTACCTGCTATCAGCCGATTCCGGAAATGGCAAAGTGAGACTGAAGATTGAAAAAATGGCTCTCCTGTGAACAGAAGAGCCGTAATGAAGTTATACTTTATTAAAATAAACAATCAGATCATTTCCCTCAAAACGTGCTGATAGTTTCATTGGCGCAGAATCGCTTTCGTCGCTGGCGATGTTGATCACGTACTGGCCTGCAGAATCCATTTTGATGATCTGCTGTGTTGAAGCCACACCAGAATCCGGATCTTTAGGACCTATGGCCGTAACCAGTAATCGGTCACCATTTGCATCGGTGTAGTAAAAAACAACCGCAATCTTACGACCAAGATCAATCGTGACAGGCTCTGAAGCATTCAGTCTTTCAACTGAAGGCTGGTTTGTAGAAAGTTCTGTCGCAGAAACTGTCATAGTCGCTGCAGATAGCATCAATAATGTCGTTGACAAGAATATATGTAATTTCATCGTATTACTCCAAAGTTAAAAAAATCGTTTGCAGATGGTTGATTCGTGAGTTGAGTTAAAACACGCCATCCGTTCTTTTTGCTGCGTTGCAGTAAATATAGAGGGAATATCAGGAAAAACAAGTTTGAAATAAAGAACTAATTGTTTCTTATAAAGAAATAATAGTATTTAAAGATTTATGATTGTTAATTATTATAAACATCACACGACTTGAAATGCGTTGATATAAGAGAATTGGAAATCTTGATCGAACAGAGGTTAATCGAAATATTTGGTTTCCCATTTTTTATACAAATCACACACATGTTGCATGTAGGCTTCCTTACTCTCGAAATCTTCAGGATCGATGGCATCGTAAACATGATAAGTTGCTCGATTATTTTTTGTTGCCATGAAATGTTTGATTTTGTCGATCAGCGTCTGTCCTTCCCCCCATTCAAAATCATCCTGCGCCTCATAGTGCAAAAAGATCGGCAGGATCGGGATTCCTGTTTGTAAAGAGATATCGAATGGGCCATAACGAAAATCGTGGATGCGCCGGCCGAAGCAGCCACCCTCAGGATAAACGGCCAGGTTTTTTCCGGAGTTTAGAGCATCGATCATATTCTGATAGGCTTCTTTACGGGAATCTTTATTACTACGAATAACATAAAGTGTTCCCGCAGCTTCACTTATCGGGCCTGCAATCGGCCAGTGGCGTACACCTTCTTTTGCTAATGAATAAACATCAAACAAAGATGGGATGCCAATATCCTCGAACGCCGATGGATGATTTGCGATCAGTAAATAACGATCAGGAATGGGGTTAATATTGTGCTGACTCAGTTTGAGATCGACATTCAAAGCCCGAACAAAATGTCGACACCAGATCCAGAACAGTTTTGGATAAAATGATTCCGTCCAGGATCGTGGCAACTTTGCGAATATATAAAGAATTAAAGTCAGAAGGATCAGATCAATCCAGCGAATTAACAAGCCAATTATTTTAAAGAGATTGAAAAACATGATTTAGCTTATCTCCCTTTTATTATTAATTAATGATTCTTATTTTTCTTCATTTTCAATCACGATAGTTCATTGAGCGGGTGATTGAAAATGGCCACACATCCCTGTGCTGTGAAAACTCTGATATTAATCAGAATTTCCTAGTGGAGTTTGTTGGGCACGGCCAATGAGAATGCCGGGATTTCCACCATAAAATGTTCATCGTTATCATCGACCATTAAGTATTCACCTTCCATGCAGCCAGTTGCCGTTTCAAGTACCGCGCCACTGGTATAACGAAATGCTTCACCGGGTTGTAAATCGGGTTGTTCACCAACAACACCTTCACCCCTGACTTCTTCTACCTTGCCATTCGAATCGGTGATCACCCAATGCCGATCAAGTAGTTTTGCAGAGTGAGCTCCTCTGTTTGAGATGGTGATGGTATAACTGAAAACATACTGATCGTTTTCCGGTACGGACTGCGATTCAAGGTAGGTAGAATTGACGTGGATGTTGATGTTATTTTTTTCGGTCATGTTAGAGTGATCATAACATCGTTGAGATAAAAAACTGAAGATTTCTCGCACAATAAAAAAGGCTGAGAGTTGTGAATAAGATTCGTTGTGGATGGGTTCCGGAAGATGACCCACTTTATATCAAATACCATGACCAGGAATGGGGCAACCCCGTTTATGATGATCAACAATTATTTGAAATGTTGATCCTGGAAGGTGCACAAGCTGGACTTAGCTGGATCACGGTACTCAGAAAACGTGAAAATTATCGTCAGGCTTTTGATCAATTCGATCCGGAAAAAATAATTCATTACAATGAGAAAAAGATCATAAGCTTGCTGGAAAATCCGGGCATTATTCGCAATAAACTGAAGGTGAATAGTGTGGTCATCAATGCGAAAGCGATGATCGAAATTCAGGAAGAAGGTCAGAGTTTCAGTGATTATCTCTGGCAGTTTGTGGATGGTGAACCAATCATCAATCACTGGAAGACAGGTGATCAGGTTCCTGTCTCGATACCTGAATCGGACGCCATGAGTAAAGACCTGAAAAAGCGTGGATTCAAATTTATTGGTACAACGATTTGCTATGCCTTTATGCAGGCAGTGGGAATGGTGAATGATCACACGACAGATTGTTTTTGTTATAAATCTCAGTCGAAAGGCATCTCCACCGCATAACAGAGATAACGCATAAAAGATGTTGCTTTAGAGAAAGTCTCGATTGATC
The DNA here is from genome assembly GCA_026984275.1 of Gammaproteobacteria bacterium. Lineage (GTDB taxonomy): Bacteria > Pseudomonadota > Gammaproteobacteria > CAJXQU01 > CAJXQU01 > CAJXQU01. The sequence goes on along the minus strand of JALSSM010000412.1, from coordinate 2,481 downwards.
TCTCAACCAGATCGTCTGAAATGATCATTGATTTTTCAAGATCACAAATGGCAATGAAATCTTTGCGTCTCAGATCTTCGATTAACGGGTGATCTTTATCATATCCACGAGGTTGAGTGATCAGAGAATTCCCACCCAGTCTGTACGTATCGGAAAAGGATTTTTCATTTTTCGCAGCGAGCCAGGCACGAGGGTTATGATCCAGACATTCCCTGATCTGTTTAAGAGTCTGGCTTTCTGGTCTCCATATCCCAAGCCCGATAAAACACTGACTATTTGAGATATGAACAAAATAGCCAGGTGCATGAACGTCTTTGGCCGCTTCGTGACGAAAGTTGATTCCAATATTGATTTTGTAGGGCGTTTTATCTTTGGAATATCGTATATCACGATAAACTCGCATGAGTGATCCGCCAACCTTTTTTGGGATAGCACGGAAACGTGGAGACAACGACGGCAACTCATTGCCCATTTCTTCTATAAATTTAAGTGAAGGCGAACGTATGAGATCTTCGTAACGCTGCTTATTTTCGTTAAACCAGGCGCGGTTATTGTTGTTTTCAAGTTGTCGGAGAAACCTGAATGTGTCAGTGGTGAAACAGAGAGGATGTTCTGGCATAAAAAAAGGGCGCAAGAATTACAACTTGCACCCTTGTCTATCAATAAAGTTTTATTGGCCGTTTGCAACCATGTAATCAACAGCAGCTTTAATATCGGCATCTGCAATATCAACTCGACCACCTTTCGCAGGCATCATGGCACCACTTTCACCAGTAAAGCCATTGATAGCATGGTCATGAAGGGTATCAGAACCTTTAGCAATACGAGGTGCCCATGCTTCTTTGTCTCCAAACTTGGGAGCCCCAGCAATACCTTGAGCATGGCAGGCGAAGCAGACGCTATCATAAATTTCTTTTCCCTTTGCTGAGTCAGCTGCAGGTGCTGCAGCCATTTCAGTTGCTGTTGGTGCATCAGATGCGGTCATTGAGTCAGTAATTTCAGCAACCTTGTCCTTTGCCTGGTCTGCAGCATTTGAAGCAGAATCTTTAGCTTTATCGACTGTTTCTGAGGCCACTTCTTTTGCTTTTTCGACCGTTGAAGAAGCAGCTTCTTTAGCGGCATCGACGGCTTTACCTGCGGCATCCGAAACAGATTCTTTTGCAGACTCTGCTGCACTGTCAGCAGCTTCTTTTGCTTTGTCGCAGCCAGTCAGGGCGAAAGCCGATAGTATGAGTGTGATTGTGAGTGTTGTACGAAACGATTGAAACATGGGTGCCTCCTCAGGATAAGTAAAATTTCAACTTCAAAATTGAATTATATCGCCTAGAAGAGCTTTATGAAACCGGATAGAGTTAAAATACTTATAATATTCATATGGAGTTAGCATAGTTATGCGCTTAAGCTGTCAGCGGAATGATTTGAAGCCCTGATAACAAATCCGATAAATGAATGTTTTTTACTATTATGGTGACCTGAATTTTGTTGATCGATAGTTGTTTGATTGGTTTTTAACCGCTATTACTTTCAATCAGTAAATTAGAGTAAAACTACATGACTAATAACCTTGATTTATATCGAAAATTAACAAGCCTGCCTTTGGGACATTTTATTTTTAACAAAGCTGTCGGTTTTGTAGCTCCTTTTTTTAGAAAAATACGACCTAATATCATTGAATTAAAACCAGGGCTCTGTGTTGTAAAAATGAAAGATCGTTGGTCAGTCAGAAATCACATTGGATCAATCAATGCCGGAGCATTGTGCACATTGTCTGAATTAACGGGAGGTCTTGCGGTAGATGCAACGCTTCCCAAAGATCTTAGATGGATACCAAAAAAAATGACTGTTGAGTATTTAGAAAAGGCAAAAGGTACTTTAGAAGCCATCTGTCGGATTGAAGGCAATACAATCAAGGAAGGCGAAATAATTTTACCTATAAGTGTCATGAATATGAATAATAATCAAGAAGTATTCCGTGCCGATATAACTTTTTACATCAGCAAAAAGAAAGCTAAAAGTTAAGGTGGTTATATAGATAATTAATAATTACAGTCTCCTGAAACAAATCTATTCCTCTCAGTATTATAAAACTATTCAAAAACATCCATTTTCACATTACCTGCGTATCTATTACTAACCGCCCATTTATGGTGATTATTAATAACGGCAGGGGAGTAGAAAATGAACAACTATTTCATATGCTTGATTGCCCTCTTTACAATCATAGGTTGCCAGGAAAATAGTAATAATAAGGAAATTAATACCCAACAATTACGATCAGAGTCTTTAAAAAAAATATTATCGCCTAATCCATGCTCAATTGCTTTGATACCACATGTTGGGTCAGATCGTTCTGATCTGGAAATCATTCGACGACAAAAACAGGTTGAAACAGATCATAACTCTGTAGCTTACCTTGAGCGACTGGGTTGGTCGTATGTGAACAAGGCACGAATTAGTTTTGATCCCGGTTTTTATCATCTG
>JALSSM010000411.1 GCA_026984275.1 Gammaproteobacteria bacterium | reverse complement strand
CGAAGCGATAGCAACTAAAGTTTATCGCGCTGCCAGTATTTCAGCCGATCCTAAAGTTAAAAAACAACTTGCGGACTGGAATGAAGAATATGGTTCCTATCCTATTTGTATGGCAAAAACACAGATGTCATTCTCTACGGATCCAACGGCTATTGGTGCGCCAACAGGTCATAATGTACATATCACAGAGGTTCGTTTGAATAATGGTGCCGGTTTTATTGTCGCCATTGCAGGTAGTATGATGACCATGCCGGGCTTACCTAAAGTACCTGCGGCAGAACGTATTGATATTGATGATGATGGCAACATCACAGGCTTATTCTAATCAAAGAAGTCTGATCAATTAGTCATGAAAAGGCCGGTCTTGAAACCGGCCTTTTTATTCTCTTTAATAGTGGAGTAAAGAATGAACTCGATGCTTTGGAATCTTATCTCTTCCTTTGAGTGCATCCAGTTCAACCACAAAAGCACAGGCCGCCACTTCTGCTCCCAGTTTTTCAATTAGTTCACAACTGGCAGCTGCAGTACCTCCCGTTGCGATCAGATCATCAATCAGTAATACACGATCATTCTTAGTCAAGGCGTCGATATGAACTTCAAGAGAGTTTGAACCATATTCAAGATCATAAGATGCTTTTTCAATATCATGAGGTAATTTCCCTGGTTTTCTTAGAGGAACAAACCCAACTCCCAGTTCCCAGGCCACTAAAGAACCAAAAATAAAACCCCGTGCTTCCATGCCTGCCACCGCAGTAATCCGCTCACCAAAAAATGGAAACATCATTTGATGTACAGCCAGTCTTAGTGTCGCCGGATCTCTGACCAGAGGCGTAATATCCTTAAACTGGATCCCTGGTTCTGGGAAATCAGGGATGTTTCTTATTTTGTCTTTGAGTCTTTGCACTTTTATTCCTCTTGCCTTTGAAGGGATTACACAGATTTATAATAATATGTTATTGACAAACTGTCTTTAATCACAGAAGGTTAGACAATAATCCTATTTTTGGGAGAAATTGAGATTATGTTTAAAGTTCTGATTGCTGCAATTTTAGGCGGTATTATCTTTTTTGCCTGGAATAGTTTTTCCTGGACAGTCTTACCCTGGCATCAACAAACATTAAAGTATTTCAATAATGAGCAGATCGTGACTGAAACTTTAAAAGCCAATATAGAAAAAGGAGGGATTTATCTGATTCCTAAAATGGATCATAACTCTGATTCTGCAGATGAGGCCAACAATCACGGTCCTTTTGCATTTATTTCATATCAGCCTAATGGTATGGAAAAAAGCATGAAAGATTCGATGAAATATGCTCTTTTCAATAGCATCCTTGTCAGTATTCTAATCGTGATCTTACTCTCATGTACCTCAGATCTGGGTTATTTTGCCAGAGTCTTTTTCGTTGTCATGACGGGTTTTATCGGGGCTTTAGCAGGACATGTTCCAAACTGGATATGGTGGGGTTTCGATACTAATTATACGATTGTTATGATCACGGATAGTTTAATTGGATGGTTTTTTGCAGGACTGGTCATTGCGGCATTCGTAGGTAGAGAACAAAAATACGGCATTGGTGATTAAGCGGTCC
>JALSSM010000410.1 GCA_026984275.1 Gammaproteobacteria bacterium | reverse complement strand
TCTGGTCTTTTTCACCCAGTTGTCTTTCGACCACCATTTGTGTTGCGATCCCGGCATGATCGGTCCCACATTGCCACAGGGTATTATCTCCTTTCATGCGATGGTAACGGATCAGAATATCCATTAACGTATCCTGGAACGCATGACCCATATGCAAATTACCCGTGACATTGGGTGGTGGCAACATAATGCAATAAGGCTCACCCCCACCACCGGGCTTAAAGTAATCCTTTTCTTCCCACAGATGATACCAACGCTGTTCGATTGCATGAGGATCGTAGGTTTTTTCCATATTATTCGGGTCTGACGGCATTGCTTGTGTTAGTTCCTGTTTGGTTGTCTTGTTCAACTGGCTGCTGGCCAGAGCGGAGGTGATCGCTGAAACGGCTTCCTGTTTTTCTGTATTAATCACTTTCTCCACATCATTTTCTGTTTTTTCCTCACGATCGGTTTTGGTTCGTATAAAGGGCTGGGGGAGCTTTTCATGGTTCTGACCCGTATCTTCCAGACCTTTTACCTGATTGAGGGTTTTCAATGTCAGTTCCAACTGAGCATTGACTTCCCTGAGGATCGCATTTTGAACATTACTGGTCGCTTTTCGGATCTCTGTATAAATAATCTCTTCCAGGTTTGGGGACATAATTTCCTTCATGTCCTGTGGGATCTGGATCTCATCAGACAAAGCTTCCGAAGGTGGTTTTCGATGGTTTGGTTCAACAACGTCAATCAGCGTTGGCAGTTCTTTAAGTGCTTCTTCAGCTGTGCGTTCATCGCGGTGTGATTCTGGATTGGCTAGTTGATCCGCATCAATTCTTTCCAGCAATTCTTTATTCTGGTCAAGTAGCTCTTCTAACGACTGAATGGCGCTGCTTAAAGACCCTTTATTTTTATTGTCGTTCTGGTCTGCCACGATCAACTGTCCAGATTATGGGTGTTCAGTGTGTAACCACGTTCCTGATAAAAACGATAACGATCCCTGGCCTGAGCACGTTCTTCTGCTGCCTGATCAACAATTTCGATCAGCCGATCAAAGCGACCAAAAAATAATGGAACCGTATTTGTCATATTGATCATAATATCATGTAGATCCTCTGGCGGGTCTTCATGTCCGATTAAAACAGGCGTATTTTCCATTTCTGTTTTGTTTACCACACCATGTGGCAGGAAACTGGTATCGTTAAAAGTCCACAACAGATTATCCAGACGAGCCGACCGATCCGGTGAGTCTGTATGAATATATACCCGGTTTCCCCGTTTCCAGGCTTTACCTGTCAAAGAACATAAAACCTGATCGGTGGTTCGTTTCGTGGTCTCGGGCAAGATGTAAAAATCAACTCGTGTCACCTGATCAGAGATCCCTTAACATTTATCCAGAAGATATTGAACCAGCAAAGATACTGGACGGCCAGTCGCACCTTTGTTTTTCCCCGAGTGCCAGGCGACACCAGCAATATCGAGATGGGCCCAAGAATATTTTTTTGTAAACCGCGACAGAAAACAACCTGCCGTGATCATACCACCATCACGCCCGCCAATATTGGCCATGTCAGCAAAATTACTATCCAGTAGTGGCTGATAATCGTCCCACAGTGGC
>JALSSM010000409.1 GCA_026984275.1 Gammaproteobacteria bacterium | reverse complement strand
TCGTGATCAACAGTTACAGGTAAGCCGTTTAGCAAAACTACCCCGATTTGGTACAACACCCTATGGGCCGTATGTGCTATCTGAGCTGGAAAAACTTTATCGCTATCTGAATAACTTGCGTCTGCTGTCAAGAGAGGAACCTCTTGATATCTACATACTGGCCCACGGAGAAATGTTAGTTGATCTGAATAACCAGATTAAAGAGACAGGATTGACTCGTTATCACCTGGTCGATGTGGCCACCTTAAGCCGCGAGATGGGTGTAGAAGGTGTTCTCACCACACCTTTTAGTGATTATCTGTTTGCACATTTACTACTTTCAGACACACCGGAGAATCACTATGGAACAGAAGATGACACGCATTACTTTTCCATGCACCAGGTTCGAGTGGGTTTCTATGCTGCAAGCATCCTGATGTTGCTCGCTGGAACGACCTGGAGTGGCTATAATTTTATTTCTGGTATCTTTCTCAAACATCAGTCAGTTAAAGCGGCACAAGAAGCCCAGTACTACCAGTCACGTTACGAAACGGCAAAAAAAGATCTGCCGCCAACAGCCGTTGAACCGGCCGATATAAAATCAGCGATCGACATAGTCGAGACACTGGCCAAGCATAAATCGACCCCTTTTCTGATGATGAGCACCATCAGTAAAGTGCTCAACCGATATCCCAATATACAAATTGATGGCATTGACTGGATCGTCGATGCTGATCCGAACAAACATCCCTATGATAATAATCGTGTTGATGATAATGAAAAAAGGATAGAAAAGGGTGATTATCAGCATTATCAGATCGCCACCATCAAAGGACACCTGGATCCTTTCGATGGAAATTACCGAAATGCATTAGGCATGGTAAAACGATTTGCGAATTCGATAAAAGCCGAAAAAGATGTTGTCCATGTTTACATTGATAGCTTACCGCTGGATATTAGTCCCGAATCAAAATTAGTAGGTGAGTCCCTGGAAAGTGAGAACCGTGATGCTGTTTTTGCATTGACAGTGGTACTGGGAGTGAAGCATGAAACATAAAATTGAATGGTCGATCATTCGTGGGGCGATGGGCGTTTTTTTAATTTGTCTGATCTTAAGTATTGCCCTCCTGTCAGGCAGCTATTTTTTTCGAAACAAAATGCAAAATGAATATGATCAATATCAAAGCCATTTTCGTGAAGTAAGTCAGAAATACCTGTCTGTTGATGGCGATGAAAAGATCATAAAAGAACTGTATCCAAGATTTGTTGAACTTTATAATCGTGGGATTATCGGATCAGAAAAGCGCCTCAACTGGGTAGAAACACTTGAGGCCGCAGGAAAAGATATCAAACTACCTGCCATGAAATACCAAATTGAATCAAGAAAACCTTACGAGCCTGATTTTGAACTGGACACAGGGAACTACGAACTTTATGAAACCGAGATGAACCTCAGCCTTGGTCTGTTGCATGAAGTTGATCTGGCGAAATTATTTAATGCACTTAACAAAAATGCTTCCGGCCTGTTTAATGTCACACAATGTCGGTTTAATCGAACCAATAAAAAAATAGAACTTGATCCGGAAAAACCAAATCTCAGCGTGAATTGTGAACTTCAATGGTATA
>JALSSM010000408.1 GCA_026984275.1 Gammaproteobacteria bacterium | reverse complement strand
TCTTTTAGTGTTTGCAGAAATTCTCTGGCAGAAGGGCGATAACGGATTAAATGGTTTACTTCATGTTTCAGAGTTGCGAGATCCAGCTGAAACAGATCAGACCAGTGATCCAGACAATACCATTCCAGCGTCCCTTCCTTTTCCCTGAGCTTTGGGATGATATGTTCTTTTGCCTGTTGCTCATCAAGACCATGATGTTCTGCATAGCGTTTCGGCAAATGGGTTAGCCAGAAATAACTGTCAAAATACAGATCCAGCAATGTACCATCCATATCGAGAAATACCGTATCAATTTCATTCCAGTCGGGTTTCATAGTGGAATAGTACTCGAAGCCTTCCTGTGGGAAAATGATTAAATCGAATAAAGGTGCGAAGAATGGAAAACCTGATCGCACAGATAAGGGATACTCATGTCCGTGAAATTTTATTGATCATTAATGATCGTTCAAAACGGAAGGATACCGATCTGCTCGGATTAAATTTGCGAAAAATTGCAAAAAGCGAAGATCAGAATAAAACATTTCATGCCTGGTATTTCGCAAGGAATAACTACAAGAAAGCTCCTGACTGGTTGAATAGTCGCTATTGGGCAAACCCGGAAAAGTTTGATAAATATCGCTGGTAATTTATATGTCTCAAAAAACAGTTTTAATGATCGGCGGCTATGGGAATTTTGGAAAACGAATTGTTGAAAGCCTGGTTGATCTTCCGAATACGACTATATTGATCGCTGGTCGAAATAAAAACAAAGCCCAACGACTCATCGAGCAATTACAAAGCAGATCACGGGCGAATCTAAAAGCCATTGAGCTGGATATTAACAAACCTGATCTCGAATCCTGTTTAAAAGAACTTTCACCAGATATCGTCATCCACACCAGCAGGCCATTTCAGGGGCAGGACTATCGCGTACCAGAAGTTTGCATCAATGTTGGCGCGCATTATGTTGATCTGGCTGATGATCGCCGCTTTGTTTGTGATATTAAAAAACTGGATGATCAGGCTCGAAAAAATAATGTGCTAATCGTCAGTGGTGCGAGTTCCGTTCCAGGATTATCTTCTACAGTTCTGGATTACTATCATGATCACCTGTTCAGGATCGAAGACATCGACATTGCGATCGTCCCCGGCAACAAGGCCGAAAGGGGCGCAGCGACAGTTAAAGGAATTCTTTCTTACACCGGTCATCCATTCTCAGTCTTCCAAAATGGTCAATGGCAAAAAGTCTATGGCTGGATGGATGCTCGTAAAGTAGACTTTGGCGGCATTGTCGGAAAACGCTGGCTAGCCAATGTTGATCTGCCAGATCTGGAACTCTTCCCGGAACGATATTCTGTTGAAAAATCAGTTCAATTTCAGGCTGGTCTTGAACTGCCTTTTTTACATTTGAGTATGGTCGCAATGGCATTTTTGTCGAAAATTAAACTGGTGAAAAACTGGGCACCGCTGACAAAACTGATCATAAAAACCAGCGATCTTTTTTCATCCTTTGGAACAGACGATGGTTGTATGCAGGTAAAAATATTTGGTCATGACTACGAAGGTAAAAGAAACAAAATAAAATGGACACTTTATGCACCGAATGGTGTTGGCCCGTATATTCCAACACTCTCAACGATTATCATTACAAAGAAACTGCTGTCTGGGGAATTAGGAACTGATCACAAAACAACCGGCGCTTTCCCCTGCCAGGGTTTCTACACACTGAAAGAATTTGAACCCTATGCAGATCAATTTGGACTCACAATGAAAGAAGAATTCGAAGTTTACTAATGGAGAATTATCTACTACTAAAGTTGATCCATATTTTATCTGCCGTCGTGATCGCCGGTACCGGAGCAGGCATAGCTTTCTTTATGTTTATGGCCAGCCGATCTAACAATCCGCAAGCTATTTATACAACGACAAAACACGTCGTCCTCGGTGACTGGATCTTCACCGCGCCCGCTGTTGTCACGCAACTGATCACCGGCATGATGTTGATGAAAAAATTAAACTACTCACTTTCATCCGAATGGTTTTACTGGGTGATCGGCCTGTTTATTCTGATCGGAATTTGCTGGCTGCCCGTTGTTAGAATTCAATATCGACTACGTGAATTAGCAAAAGTATCGGTAGAAACCAATGAAGTGAGTCCTGAATTCAAAAAACTCATGCGTATCTGGACATTACTCGGCATCCCCGCATTCACTGCCATCCTGATCATATTCTGGCTAATGGTTTTTAAACCTTTTCCGGTTGTATGAAAAATAGATGAAAGACTTAATTCTCCTTGCCAGATTATCATTAGCCGGGCTATGGATTTTTACAGGGATTACATCATTATTTCTTGCACCCGAATTGGGTTACAACATCCTGGAAAAAGCAGGGATTACCAGAGGCGTTGCGACAGGATTGATCTTAGCAGGAAGTACCACAGATATTATTTTAGGGATCTGGATACTCACTTCAAAATGGAGCAGAGTTTGTTGCCTGATCCAAATCACCGTTATTATTTCCTACACGATCATTCTGACGATCATCAGCGCTGAATTCTGGCTACATCCCTTCGGCCCACTAACCAAAAACTTTCCTATTCTAGTTTTAATCTTGATTCTGGCTAACGAAGAAAATGTCCCTGACTAGATGGCAAGAGCTTCAATAACCGGGGTCAGCGTAAACTTTATTTCTTCACCATTTAATAGCATAAAGTTTACGCTGATCCCACTTATTTCCTTCTACCAAATTAAAAGGTAGCGTCACCTTTTATTGGACTCTAGCCATCAGAAATCATAGGTACTTTAGATACGACTCTATCGAAAGCCTACCGTGGAAAAGGTTTGTCAGTAGGACGTATAATGCTTGATTTACACAATGGTCGGATATTTGGAGGTTTTGGGGTGTTTCTGATCGATGCTGCTGCAGTATTATTTCTGATCCTTGCTGTCACAGGTGTCTGGATGTGGGCGAGATCGCGAAGTTAGCATAACGCTATATATAAATTAACATTACTCAAGGTTTTACAAAATTGTGAAACACCTTTCTACGAATCAGAATAATTTTGATCTTATCAGGTTTATTCTCGCATTTATTGTATTTTTATATCATGTCAGTGTTCTGACTCAACATCCTGGGTTATCAGTGATCGGGAAATATCTGAGTGCTGAAATAGCTGTTGATTCCTTTTTTATTGTTAGTGGTTTTTTGATTTTTATGAGTTTTGAAAATACATTATCAATTCAAAAATATTTTTTAAAAAGACTTAGAAGAATATTACCTGGCTATCTGGCGGTCATTTTGATTTGTTCACTTGGTTTATTTTTTATATCAACGTATACGTTTGAAGATTATTTTTCGTTTGACTGGATCAAGTATACGATTGTAAATGCATTCACATTAAATTTTATACAACATAACTTGCCTGGCGTGTTTGAAGGGAATTATTTATCAGCTGTTAATGGTGCTTTGTGGACAATAAAAGTAGAAGTCATGTTCTATCTAGTCGTTCCTGTGATTGTGATCCTGTTTTCAAAAATAAATAAATTAGCAGTTATGGTCATAATCTATATTTCCGCTATTGCCTATTCAATAGGTATGATTTACCTGGAGGGAAGAACTGGAAACGATCTTTATTTGATACTGGAAAGACAGATCCCTGGGCAATTGGCTTTTTTTATTTCAGGAGCATTTTTATATTATTATTTAGATGAATTTAGAAGGCACTCAAAATTAATTTTAATTTCAGGAGTTATCTTATTTATATTTTCAAAAATGACAGGTTTTTATTTTCTTTATCCTGCAACACTTGCAATTCTAGTGATCTATAGCGCAATGGTTCTAAGGTATTTAGGAAATTGGGGTAAATTTGGAGACTTTTCATTCGGTATATATATTTGGCATTTTCCTGTTATTCAGGTATTTGTACATTTTAGATTATTTGAATCACACCTCTATTTTGTTTTCCCCAGTTTGATCCTGACAGTATTTATTATCTCTTACTTATCCTGGCATCTTATCGAAAAACCATTCCTCAGCCACCATTCTCATTACCGCGAAGTTGAAGTTTCAGAAGCAGGGCACTGAAACCAACCTGAAGTAAAATCGAAATTCCTTAGCTATTTCGGAATTGATATAGATCAGCATGTTCCAATTCGTATTGAGCTAATGGCCCAATTTTTATGTTTTTGGTATTAAGTTGATCTTCGGGGGAAAGGGACGCTATAAACCCCTTACCGCTAAGTCATGGAAAGGAAAAAGCGAAAACCTGGCGTCGTACTCACCAAATTAAAGGGTAGCGCCACCTTTTATTATCATTTCTTACTACCACGAAAGCCAATTAACGAATAGAAAATTATTTTGTATAACTGCAATATAGGATAATTGATATTCCTCTCTGCGAATCAACACACAGTACGGTTTATTCTTTTCGAAATATCTAGAGGAGACTTCTTCAAAATAGATTACAGAAAATAAACTTTTACTACCTAGAACCTCTTTTTTCATATTATTGTTATTGCATTGAAAAGAAGACGAAAAGGAACTCGGAAGTTTATAAACAATCGTTGTTTTTCCATCACCATGAAAATTATCGTATTCATCTTTTTTAACAATTCTTTTAACTGTATATGGTATTTTAAAGCCCTTTTCATGCAAACTTTTCACGATAAAAAAATCATCTATTTTCCCCTTGTTGTGCAAAACTACCGTCACGATGAAGAAAATAATTAAAACACTCAAGACTATCCTTTTTACTCTCATGGACAACCCTCCCTGTAACAAAGCAAAAAAAAGTGACGTTACCCTTTATCGTTATTATGTTGAGCCTGATCCTCACATTTGCCTGATTTTGAAGTTTGGTTATCCATATTATTCCTTAATGAATATAATTATAAATGTACCCTCAAAGTGAGATGTAACACTCCATAGAAATAAGTCGTTTCCAGTATATAACTACAATAAAAGGATGAGCAAATCTTCCGGGATTGGCCGCTCACTTGTGAGGTGCGAAGCGGTGGGGTTGCTCAGGTCAAAAGTTGACTGTTTTTCACCTGAATAGTCCGTCTTTCAGAATGTGATTGATCGTGATCTATCTGCTGCAGTCCGTGAATTTCCATCACAGCATAGAACTGTACGGTTTGATATGGGAAAATGGTTTGGCAACCTCAGAATTAATCAGGGCTCCTAAATCGAAAAACAGGAAAAAATCAATTGAGCAAAGTACCTAAAAGCCTTTTTGAAACAAGTATTAAAAGCCTGCCTCTGGCTTACAAAGGCAAAGTGCGTGATATTTATGATATCGATGATGATCATTTCCTGATCGTCACAACGGATCGGTTATCCGCTTTTGATGTGATCCTGCCTGATCCAATTCCTGGTAAGGGATTGGTTTTGACAGCGGTTTCAAATTTCTGGTTTGAGAAATTGCAGAATGTGTTGCCCAATCATTTGACTGATCTGACGTTGAAGGAAATTCTTCCAGACGAAAACGAACGTGATCAGGTAGAAGGTCGTGCAATCATTGTTAAAAAGCTCAAACCGCTTCCCGTCGAGGCCATAGTTCGCGGTTATCTGATCGGATCAGGCTGGAAGGATTATCAGACTAGTGGAGCTGTTTGTGGGATCACTCTACCCAAAGGTTTGCAGCAGGCGCAGCAACTTCCAGAACCAATTTACACACCGTCATCCAAGGCGGCAGTTGGTGATCACGATGAGAATATTGATTTTCAGAAAACTGTGGAACTCATTGGTACAGAAAAAGCAGCACAGGTTCGCGATGTCAGTTTGCAGTTTTACAAAGAAGCGGCGGCATATGCGCGTGATCGGGGAATCATTATTGCTGATACCAAGTTTGAGTTTGGTGTCGATGAGAACGATCAATTATTTCTGATCGATGAAGCATTAACGCCAGATTCATCAAGATTCTGGCCTGCGGATACTTATCAGGTCGGTATGAGTCCTCCAAGTTACGATAAGCAGATCGTCAGGGATTATCTGGAAACACTGGACTGGGACAAGACCCCGCCGGGGCCGAAACTGCCCGCAGAAATACTGAATAAAACATCAGACAAATATCAGGAAGTACAGAAAAAACTAACCCGGTCATGAACGTCCTGATCATCAATTGTGGTAGTTCCAGCGTTAAGATCGATATTCTCGATTCAAAATCTGGCGTGCGGCAATTTAAGGCCAGAGTGCAACGTGTTGGAACTGCTGAATGTGTTCTGAAAATTGATGATGAAGAAATATTTTTACCAGATGCCGATCACGCTTCTGTTGTTCAGGCCATTCTAAAAAAAGCACCGGTCGATTTAATTAAAGCCGTTGGTCACAGAGTTGTACACGGAGGTGCTCAGTTTTCTTCTCCTGTACGGATCGATGCTGAAGTGGAACAAGCGATTGAGTCTTTGATCCCTTTAGCTCCTTTGCATAATCCGGTTAATCTTGCAGGAATAAAGGCCGCTAAAAAAAGTTTATCTGACCTTCCACACATAGCCGTTTTCGATACGGCTTTTCATCAGACTTTACCCAGGCGAGCTTTCACATATGCAATACCTATAGAATTTCAGAAAAAACATGGTTTTCGTCGTTACGGTTTCCATGGCACCAGCCATCACTGGGTTGCCCGTCGAGCGGCAGATTTTCTCAAAGAAGATCTGCGTGATCTGCGAATCATCACCTGTCATCTTGGTAATGGTTGCAGTGTTACTGCCGTGGAATATGGTCGATCGATTGAAACCAGCATGGGTATGAGTCCGTTGGAAGGCCTGGTGATGGGCACAAGATCGGGTGATATTGATCCGGGTGTGTTACTGGAGTTACAACGACGGGAAGGGATGAGTGTTGATGAGCTTGATCAATTGCTAAACAAAAAAAGTGGATTGTTAGGACTCTCCAAAATCAGTAATGATATGCGTGATATTGATCAAGGTGCCTCAGAAGGAGATGAAGCCTGTCGGTTGGCGATACGTGTTTTTTGTCATCGTCTGCGGAAATACATAGGAGCTTATGCTGCGGTCATGGGAGGTGTCGATGCGATCGTGTTTACTGCAGGGATAGGAGAAAACAGTGCCTGGGTCCGAGAACAGGTTTCACAGCGACTGGGTTTCCTCGGGGTCCGGCTGGATGAAGATCTGAATCGTGAAGCGAAGGTTGATCTGGAACATCCCGCCACTATGATTTCAACGGATCATAGTCGCACTCGTTTATTGGTCGTGGCGACTGATGAAGCACATGCGATTGCCAGAGATACTGAAGATCTGGTCAATGAAAAAGATAAAGTTAATAACTCAAGAGGTATTCCTGTTGCTGTTTCTGCCCGACATATTCATCTTACACAGGAAGCGGTCGAAATCTTATTTGGAGAAGGACATCAGCTGACCCCATTAAAAGAACTTTCCCAACCTGGACAGTTTGCCTGTGAAGAACGTTTGGCGATCATCGGGCCCAAAAGATCGATTCCAAAGGTGAGGATTTTAGGACCAGTGCGTGGTAAGTGCCAGGTCGAGATTTCTCGTACTGATGAATACACCTTAGGTATTGATGCGCCAGTTAGGGCTTCTGGTGATGTTGCCAATTCACCCGGGATCACACTCGAAGGGCCGAATGGAAAACTGACACTTGAGCAAGGTGTGATCTGTGCTCAACGTCATATTCATATGCAATCGGAAGATGCTGAACA
>JALSSM010000407.1 GCA_026984275.1 Gammaproteobacteria bacterium | reverse complement strand
ATCTACTATCCAGTGGATGGGGGGAGTGATCAGAGATCAGTTTCATACACCATGACATTTTTTATATTTTTGGCCACTACCACAGAAACACAGTTCATTTCGTGTCAGCTTGATCGGTGGTAAAAATGCTCCACTAACATAAAACCAACGTTCATCCTCTTTGATAAAAGTTGATCGCTCATGCAGCTGGTTTATTTTTTGTTCAACAGTCGGATCTTGAAAGAAAGCAACAAACTCAACTGTTGCAGACTGTCTGAATACTTTGTGATCAATGACCTTCAATCCCAACCATTGTGTTTGACGAATATTTTGACCAAGTGTCTGTCTATCATCGGTCTTACGTTTATCAGGGTGAAGTGTTGCGATCAGATATTCGATATTATCCAGACAAAATGCACTATACCGGGAACGCATTAATTGTTCTGCGCTACTGGGTTGTATGTCTTTATCGTGAAAAGGCTGGCAACATGATCGGTAAGATAAGTTACTGGTGCATGGACAAAATTGATCCTCAGAGATCATCATTAATAATTCAGCCACTCCATCGCAAGCCCAGGCGTTTTCATCAGTGGGAGTGTTGATTGCTTTTTATCCATGAGCTCAGACCACTGTCTCCAGAGCTCCGCAATTGAAACACTCTCTGTCAGACGTTCGGTTAAAGAGATTTGATCACCAACCTGTATAATACCTTCTTTAATGACCCGATAATACCATCCAGTAATCTGTTGCTCGATCACAAAGTTTACCAGGTAGGCATTACCATAACGATAGTTAAGTTTCATACAGGGGCGACGTGGTTGTGAAACTTGCACAATGGCCGTACCCACAGAAAAAATATCACCAATATGCACGTCTTCCTCTATGAGATCAAAACACGAGAAGTTTTCACCAATCGTCCCCGGTTGAAACTTCTCGGCTAAATGTGGTAATGCCTGTTTAAGGACAGCATAATTTTCTGCCGCATAATGATGGACAGCTTTATCAAGACCACCGTGCACACGCCGATCAGCCTGGAAGTCTCCTTCCAGTCCCATCTTGGTTAATCGCAAAGGTTCGGTGACAGGTGTTTTGAAAATACCCGTGGGAATATTATCTGGGCCAATGATACTTTCTTTTTCTGCAATAAGGATTTGATCTAAAGTTGATTGCATTTGAAGAGTTTACTACGAAGATCAGATACAAAATGACGAGAATCATGCTTAGTTGTTTTCACTTTAATTGTTAGTCCTCGGTGTAGGGCATCGCATAGAAGTGCGCCGTATGATGTACATAAACATTTTATAATGGCGGACTGCGAGCGAGTTCGTCCTACTTGATATTGGACATACTATTGTTATTTATTGTATATAAAAAATATTCATTTTCTGGCTCTTCTGATTCTTGCTTACTTGGCATTTTAGGAGGGGGTAGTTCCCATTTTGTGAGATGTTGAATAACACCTTTATAATAATCCTTCAGCATTTTTTCAATAATTTCGACAAACTTTTTAGGTGATGAAAAACTTTTACCAAAATCATTTAGGTATACTAGTTTAAATTCACGAATCTCTTTTCCTCTTAAACTATCAGAAAGGCGATCGAAATCAGAAATAGAAACCCGTTCAGTAATCCGACTATTTT
>JALSSM010000406.1 GCA_026984275.1 Gammaproteobacteria bacterium | reverse complement strand
GACCCATGATCGCAAGCAAGACCTGACACGAAGAAACAGCTTCTTCTATTGCTTCGACAAAATCATCACCAGCTTCGATATCTTCCAGATCACGAAAAATTGAATCAGCGCCATACCGCTCTGCCAGTTTTTTCCCCAGCGTACGTGTAAAACCGGCACTATCCTGACGACGATAACTGATAAAAATACCGCTCATAACCACTCCTCAAAGAAAACCAGCAAAATGTCTGGCAGACACCTGTGATCCAACGGCATGACCTATCTGCTGTAAGTCTTTTATGTATTCAACAGAATCGAGTTTTTGTACATTTTCAGGTTTTAGATCAGTCAGTCCTAATTTATCCAGACCCGATCGAGTTAATTCAGCATTAAAGCGAGAATAAGTAAACAACCGAGGGTTAACCGGGCTGGCAAAATTAGCCTGATCGACTTCACCAAAAAGATCACCCACTTCGCGATCCAGTTCTTCACCATGTAAACATTTACCAAAAGTACGACACAATAGATCCTGCTCATTGAGTGCAGCGAACATCAGCGCGGAGGGAATTGATGATGCGTTATAGATCAGATTCATGTCGCCGGGAGCCAGTTCCAGATTTGCACTGGGACTGGTGCCCGTTCCCAGAGAGATGATCAACATTTTATCTTCACCGGTTTCCCAGCAAAGTTTGTAGGGTTCCAGGGTCGCCATCAGAAAAGTCTGAAACGAAGGATTGTTATACATCGTGATCCCGCCATCGACAAAAACAAAATCCTGATCACCAACAGACACTTTTTCTGGCGGAAAATAAACCGGCGCGGCGGTACTCGCTCTGACCAGTTGCCATAATGGAATATTCAGATTGCAGTCTGATCGGGATTTATCATTATATTTTGCATTGGGATTATTGCTGACCGGCCACGGAGAATCCGTCGAGGCATTACGCATCACCATCATCAATAATGTTTTCAGATCAGAGCTACCCAGTGTCGTCTTTTCACCAAACTCATTGGAAAGCAGTTGCTGTAAAGCTTCATCTTCATATTTATATTTAAAACGTTTGAGGAGATTCGCTTTATCAAACATTTTTGCACCACTGTCGATATAAAAGCCTCTTATCTTATCCACCGACCATCCTAATGAGAGAGCAGCTGCAATGATCGCTCCCGTACTGGTTCCTGAGATATAGTCAAAATAATCAGCCAGCACAAAGTCATCGCCTTTGCCCAATTCCTTCCGCAATAGTGATTCGATTTTGCCCAGCACTTCAACCGTGATCATACCTCTAATACCACCACCATCGAGTGTCAGGATTTTTTTCTGGCCCGTTTTTTTTATTTTTTGCTCCAGTGACATCATCATTTACCCCTCTGCAAATAAAGTTTCAGTATCAAGTATAGTCACTCGTCCGGATCGCTGCCTGACAGATTCAAGCATGTGCTTTGTTCCACCTGGACCATCACCACCTTTACCATCCCACAAACAGATAAAGTTTACTTTTTCAGCGCCCCATGAAATGGCGGTATATAACATCCACTTATTGCAGCGTTCATAGGGATTAACATGTGCAGGAAGTTTACCCAGTTCATCCTCCAGAAAATCGATCGTGGTATTCGCATGATCTTTGATTTTGAAGAATCT
>JALSSM010000405.1 GCA_026984275.1 Gammaproteobacteria bacterium | reverse complement strand
CCAGTTTCAGCAGCGCCTCCGCTTCCGGTCGTTGCAAAAAAATCATTCAACCAGGCACCGACAGCGGTGATCGTTTGATTATCAGAGACGACAGCGATCCCTTGTGAACCATCAATTTCATCATTTTGTGTCCCACCACTGGCACCAAACCCATCATCTTCCCAGAAAAGAGCCCCCGCTACTGGTGAAGTAATTGGCGTAGAGATTGAATCATAAGCAAATACAGTGACACCACCTGTTGAGTAGCTTGATTGTCCATGTGCAGGTTGCCAGTCACTTGATCGGAAATCAATATCGAATGGACCAAGATCTGAGTTAAGGGTAAATGCGGAAACGTTAGCAATAAATGAGGTATTGATTAACAACAGCCCACCAGCAACCACTGATTTTTTGAAACTCATAAGTCATCCTCTTTAAAAAACTAATATGGAAAATTAGTAAGAGAGATTAAGACTAAGTTCGTACCAGTTATATGTTTAGTGAACTCTGTCACTATTTCAGGCTCAGGTTAATAATAATTTTCTAAAATTTTCCCAATCAAAAGCGACTCCCGGATCTGTCTTCCGACCTGGTGCAATATCACAATGCCCAACGATCTTCTCTTCAGAAATATCAGGCCATGATGCCTGAACCAACTGAGTCAGTTTAACCAGACTTAGATATTGCTTTTTTTCATAAGGCGCATCATCACAACCTTCGAGCTCTATCCCGATCGAAAAATCATTACAGCATTCTCGTCCCTGGAAAACTGACACCCCAGCATGCCAGGCTCTTTTCATTAAGGAAACATATTGAACAATCTCTCCTGTTCTCCGGATCAATAAATGAGTAGATACTCGCAGATCACAAATTTCTTCAAAGTATGGGTGTTCAGTTGCTCTTAGAGAATTAGTAAATAGCTGATCAATATGATCACCGCCATATTGCCCAGGTGGCAAACTAATTCCATGGATTACCAATAAATCAATTTCTATACCAGCTGGCCTATCATCATAATTGGGTGATCGACAGTGACGAATTCCGCTGATCCAGCCAGTTTTTTTATTAAGCTTCATGTTGAATAGACTACCACCTGACAATAAATTACGGCAAACTATGAAGATGGAAGAACAACAAGTTTCAGGCATGGGGAAAGCCATGCTGGTTCTGGCTTTTATCATCGTACTGGGAATGATGACCTGGTTTTTTGGAGGCATTCTGGAAAAACAACGAAACCCGAATCAGCAGGTTCTTACTTCTATCAACACCGAAGGAATTCCAGAAGTTGTCTTGCAACAGAATCGTCATGGCCATTATCTGGCAACAGGTTCGATCAATGATCATCCCGTTGATTTTCTGCTGGACACAGGAGCCACAGATGTTGCAATTCCAGCTAAACTGGCTGAGCGTCTTAATCTGAAAAAAGGACCAGAGATTGAAATTTCAACAGCTAATGGAGTCATTGTAGCCCGGATGACCCGCCTTGATAGGGTAGACCTTGGGAACATCTCTGTCACTAATGTCAGAGCCATCATCAATCCTTACATGGATAAAGATGATGAGGTTCTATTAGGAATGAGTTTTCTGAAAAAACTGGAAATGATCCAGCGTGGCGAGACTTTGACTCTCAGACAATACTATAA
>JALSSM010000404.1 GCA_026984275.1 Gammaproteobacteria bacterium | reverse complement strand
TCATGATGAGTATTTGCGTGACTACCACAAGATGTCATTCGGCAATGTGCGGATCAAAAAAAAGACGGTACATACAACTGTTGATGGACGCAGGTTATTGGTTATACATGGTGATCAGTTTGATACGGTGGTTATGTCATCTCGTTTTATGGGAAAGCTTGGCAGTAAGCTTTATGACACGTTGCTACAAATGAACATTGTTGTGAATTTTGTAAGACGTCGTCTCGGACTGAACCACTGGTCATTAGCCGGATTTCTCAAGTATAAGGTCAAGAATGCAGTGAAATTCATTAGCAATTATGAACGTGCCGTGGCATATGAGGCATCCCGTCAAAATGTTGAAGGCGTTATCTGTGGCCATATCCATCACGCTGAAATCTCCGAGATTAGTGGTGTTACCTATTACAATTGTGGTGACTGGGTAGAAAGTTGTACAGCACTGGTAGAAGGTGACGATGGTCAGATGGAGCTGGTTTACTGGCTGAAAGAAGCGGCTCAAAATCGAACTGAAAAAGACCAGTTGCAAGCCGTTGCCTGATGCGAATAGCGATTATTACAGATGCCTGGAAACCACAGGTTAATGGCGTGGTGACCACATTGGGGAAGATGGGTGAGTTTCTGGAAAGTCAGGGCCATGACGTTCGATTTATGACACCGAAGGATTTCAAAACCATTCCTTGTCCGACCTACCCAGAAATTCGGCTGGCATTATTTCCGTATAAAACGATCAGGGACAATCTTGATGATTTTCTTCCAGCACATATTCATATCGCAACAGAAGGTAGCCTGGGGCATGCGGCCCGAAAATACTGTCTGAAAAATGATCTGCGATTCACGACTTCTTTTCATACTCAGTTTCCTGAATATTTACGCATGCGTATCCCGATCCCAACCAGATGGACATACCGTTATTTGCGCTGGTTTCATCGTGCCGCATCACGAACGATGGTGCCGACACCTTCTCAAAAAGCTCGGCTGGAAGAACATGGTTTCAAAAATGTCGAGGTCTGGTCGCGTGGTGTCGATGTGGATGTTTTTCAGCCGGAACCAAAAGTTGACCTTACTGATCCCTATCCGGTTATGATGTATATGGGGCGGGTTTCGGTGGAGAAAAATATCGAAGCATTTCTTGATGTTGACCTGCCGGGTAGCAAGATCGTGGTAGGTGATGGCCCTGATCGAGACAAACTGGAAAAACACTATCCTGAAGTGAAATTTGTTGGTGCTAAGTTTGGTAAAGAACTGGCTTCGTGGGTCGCGGCTGCAGATGTGTTTGCTTTCCCCAGTAAAACCGATACTTTTGGTTTAGTGATGCTGGAAGCGATGGCCTGTGGTGTTCCGGTTGCAGCTTATCCTGTGACTGGTCCCATTGATATAATCCAGCAGGGCGAAACGGGCGTCATGGATGAAGATTTCAAACTGGCCTTGCAGGCTGCGTTAAAACTTGATCGTAATGTTTGCATTAAATATGCCCGTCAGCATACCTGGGAACATTGTGGTAAGCGCTTTGAAAGTTTACTTGAACCCGTCAAGCCTGATAAAGATGTTGAAGCTGCAATTGTCTCTTGATTGTTGTTTTGTCAGGGAACTCCTGATCAATTATTTGGTGCAACATGGCCTGCCACTGT